>JBAVTG010000030.1:0-17863 GCA_049696015.1 Rhizobiaceae bacterium
ACCGACAGCGAGATGATGTCCTTGCCAGCCGCTTTGAGATCACGCGCTTTCTGCGTGATGACGATGGTGGCGGACGGCTTTACGCGGGAAAGGACATCGGCAAGAAAGGCCATGGCGGGGACTCCAAGGGCTGAGATCAGTGATGGATTTGCGCCGTCCCTATCGCGCAGCCTCTTGGCTTTCGCAAGGTAAAATCCGGCAATTGCGTGCCAAAACCAACATGCTTAACGCTTTCTTGAAGCAATCCGCGCAATTTGACCCAGGAATTGCCTTTGCCGGAAGCCGACACCCATGTCTGAACCCTTCACCGTCCGCCCGATGCCGCAGAGCGACGGCACCCATGCCGCGCTGTTTGGCCCGTGGTTCCTCAAGAGCGCCTACCAGCCGGTGTTTGACCTGTCATCCGGCCGGGCAGTGATTGCCGGGTTTGAAGCGCTGGTGCGCCCGTTCATCGCCGGGCATGCCGCCACCCCTGCCCGATTGTTTTCAAACACGGTTGGCGAAAACCGCCGCGCGCTTGAGACGTTGACGCGCGATTTGCACATCGCCAACGCCAGGACGCTGCCGGTCAAGGACGTTATGCTGCTGATCAACATCGACCCGTCTGCCTTTGCCGACCGGCTGGAGATTGGCGAGGCGATCAACTCCGTGCGCAAGCAATGGAGCAAAACCGGCGCACCGGCGCGGCAGCTGGTCTGCGAAATCACCGAAAAGAAGGCAAAGTCCCCGGCGCTGCTGTTTGCGCTGGCAGACGCCATCCGCGCCAATGGCTTTCGGCTGGCGGTGGACGATTTTGGCTCCGATAACTCTGATGTCGAGCGGCTGTCCAAGCTGAAGCCCGACCTGGTCAAATTTGACGGGCCGTGGCTGAAGGGTCTGATGGCAACGCATTCGGGCTATGCCCACATCAAGACAATGACGCAGCGCTTTGCCGGTCTTGGCATCGAAACGGTCTATGAAGGCATCGAGCATCTGTGGCAGCTGGAACTGTGCGAGACCGCAGGCGCGACTTATGTGCAGGGCCACGCGCTGGCCGCCGCCGAAATTGCACCGACCGGATTTGGCCGGTTTGCAAGGCCCGACAGAGCAAACGACGCGCGGGCGCGGCTGGTGCGCGAGGCGGTTTCCGGCAATGCCAATGTGATGCGCAAACCGACGTTTGGTTTGAAGATCGCCTGATCCTTCAGCGCGGCGAATAGGCGACTTCACAAATAGTCGCTTGTTATTTGATGTGTCATCGCAAATCCTCGGGGCCGACCCATGAAGGACATGCCCTGTGATCACACTCTATTCGATGCCAAGCTCCGGCAATTCCTACAAGGTGCGGCTGCTCTTGGCCAAACTTGGCATCCCGTTCACGCACATCGCCGCCGAATATGGCTCGGGCGTCACCACGTCGGATGCGTTTCGCAAGCTGAACCCCAACGGAAAAGTGCCGCTGGTTGTGTTCGAGGACGGGCGCACGCTGTCTGAGTCGAATGCGATTCTGCTGTTTTTTGGTGACGGCACCCGCTTTGTGCCGCAGGACAAATATGCCCGCGCCAAGGTGCATGAGTGGATGTTCTTCGAGCAAAACAGCCATGAAGGCACAGTTGCCGTGCGCGCCGCAGTGCTCACCTACCCGCACCGCGCCCATGCCCGCACGCCGGAGAATCTCGCCAGTCTGCTTGAAAGCGGCCACCGGGCGCTGGGCGTGATGGAAGCGCAGCTGGCCAAGACGCCCTATCTGGCGGGTGATTGTTTCACTGTGGCCGACATCTGTCTCTATGCCTACACCCATTCGGCCGGAACCAGGGGCGGCTTCGAAATGGAGCGGTTTCCGAAGATCAATGAATGGCTGAAGCGCTGCGAGGACGACGCCGGCCATGTGCCGCTGGAATGGGGTTGCGATTGACCTGACGGCCTTACGGTTCCACTATCAGTGTTTCGGCAGATAGGGAGCTTCGTCATGCGCGAGGATAACAATACGCCGTTCCAAGACGTTTCCAGTTCAGGTTTTCTGAAACGCCTCCGGTTCAGCGCGGCTGTGGTTGCGCTCTGCCTGAGCATGAGCGCAGCCATTGCCCAAACCGTTGCGCCAGCGCCGGAGGCCGGCACCGGCAGGCTGGTCAAGAATGCCGAGACAACCGTTCACGACATGGTCGCCGCCGCCAATCCATTGGCAGCGAAGGCGGGCAAGGACATTTTGGCCGCAGGCGGCAGCGCCATTGATGCAGCGATAGCCGTGCAGTTGGTGCTCAATCTGGTCGAGCCGCAAAGTTCGGGTCTTGGCGGCGGCGCGTTGCTTGTTCACTGGGACGGCAAAACAATGGCAACGCTGGACGGACGCGAAACCGCGCCAGCCGCGGCCATTCCGGAGCGGTTCTTGTGGGCGGACGGCAAGCCGGCGGAGTTCTATGCTGCGGTGGTTGGCGGGCGCTCTGTCGGCGTGCCCGGAACGCCTCGCCTTCTCGAGGCCGCGCATAAAAAGTGGGGGCGCCTCCCGTGGGCGCAATTGTTTGAGCCAGCAATCGCGATTGCAGACAATGGCTTCAACATTTCCCCGCGTCTTGCGGGACTGCTCGCCAAAGACAAGTTCCTGAGCAAGGACCCGAATGCCAAGGCGCTTTACTTTAACGAAGACGGAACCCCGAAAGCTGCCGGCGCTGAATTGAAAAACCCGGCTATGGCGGCGACGCTGCGCGCGCTGGCGGAAAAAGGAATGGACGCATTCTACAATGGCGAGATTGCACAAGACATTGTGGACACTGTGACCAAGCATCCGGCGAACCCGGGCGACATGACGATCGACGACCTTAAGGGCTACAAGGCCATCGAGCGCGCTGCCGTCTGCGGTCCGTACAGAGGCATGGAAGTCTGCGGCATGGGCCCGCCCAGTTCCGGCGCGGTTGCGGTCTTGCAAACCCTGAGCGTGCTCGAAGGTCAGAACATGGCCGCAACGCCCGCCGGTCCTGACGCCGCGCACTGGATGGCGGAAGCAGAGCGTCTGGCCTTTGCCGACCGGGCGCAATATCTGGCGGATCCCGATTTTGTCAGCGTGCCCGTCGAGGGGTTGCTGGACGTTGACTATCTCAAGTCACGCGCGGCTCTGGTCGATCCGGCAAGATCGATGGGAACGGCAAAGGCGGGCGATCCGCCGCGCAAGAAAGCGCAAGCCCATGCCCCGTCTGATGGGATCGAATTCGGCACGAGCCACATTTCAATCGTCGACCGTTTTGGCAATGCAGTCGCCATGACGACAACGATTGAGGATGGATTTGGCGCCCGGTTGATGACCAAGAGCGGATTCCTGCTCAACAATGAGCTGACTGATTTCTCTTTCGTGCCGACGAAGGACGGGTTGCCAGTCGCCAACCGCGTTGAACCCGGCAAGCGCCCCCGCAGTTCCATGGCGCCCACCATTGTGCTTGATGGTTCCGGCAAACTCCACGCAATTGTCGGATCACCCGGCGGCAGCCTTATCATCAACTATGTGGTCAAAACACTGGTGGCTTTGATTGACTGGAAGCTAGATCCGCAGGTCGCCGTCGATCTGCCCAATTTCGGCAGCCGCAATGGTCCGACTGAACTCGAAATGGGCACTGAGGCTGAAGGCTGGCAGGCCGGATTGGAAGCCAAGGGGCATGCGGTCAAACTTGTCGAGATGACGTCAGGTATTCAGGCGATTGTCGTGACGAATGACGGCTTTGTTGGCGGTGCTGACAGCCGACGAGAAGGCGTGGCCATCGGGAATTAAAGCGTCGGCTTGATGCCGTGCTCGACCGAGAACCCCGGCTACTTGCCGCTGAAATGGGGGACGCAATGACTGATCAGACACAACTAGACGCCAACCGCCGCGCCGTCATGGCGTTCTACGACATGATGTTCAACCAGTGCCGCCCGCGCGAGGCAATGGAAGCGTTCGCCGGCGACACCTATATCCAGCACAATACCCATGTCGGCGACGGCAAAGAGGCGTTCATCGCCTATTTCGAAAAAATGGCGCGCGACTATCCGGGCAAGCGCGTGGAGTTTATCCGTTCGGTCGCGGAGGGCAATCTGGTTGTTCTGCATTGCCGCCAAACCTGGCCCGGCCTGCCCGACTATGCCGGGATCGACATTTTCCGGCTGGATGACAATGGCAAGGTGGTCGAACACTGGGACGTCCTGCAAACCGTGCCGGACGTGATGGCGCACGGGAATGGGATGTTTTGATCTTTCTTGACGCCCAAAACGCAAAAAAGCGGAGCCGGGGCCCCGCTTTTCATCAATTCAAGACCAAGAGCCTATGCAGCCGAGAGACGGTCCGCTGAAGATTTGCCGGTGCGGCTGTCCTGGGTGAGCTCGTAATTGATCTTCTGGCCTTCATTGAGCCCGTTCATGCCCGAACGTTCGACGGCGGAGATGTGGACGAAAACGTCCGGGCCGCCGGCATCCGGCTGGATGAAGCCAAAGCCCTTTTGGCCGTTGAACCATTTGACAGTGCCTGTCGCCATGTGAGTCGATCCTTGTAGCTGACTGACGAAAGCCTGTCGCAACAGCGCGGCAGGCGGTCTTGAATCGAAGTTTGCGCATTCAACGTCAGCGAGCAAGGCAGAGCAGGCGGGCAGATCGTATGGTCGTCAAGTTCGATGCGTGGGTTTATAGGCACGATTACTTGCACTTGCAAGATTGGCAGGGCAGCGTTGCCCTTGCGTCAGCCGCCAGTTGGTGAAACGATGAATTGCGGACGGCGGGGAGCTGTCTGCGCGACGGCCGCAAGGCCGGCCGCCGCCGACCTTGAGCCATGCGGTTGAGGAGGCCAAAATTATGGGAAAACGAAGCGGAGACCGATCACAGGGTCCGAAATGCGTCGCCATTGTCGGACCCTTTGCAAGTGGCAAGACAAGCCTGTTTGAAGCCCTGCTTGCCCGCACCGGTTCAATAGCCAAACAGGCAAGAGCCGGTTCCGGCAATACGGTCGGCGACCATTCCCCTGAAGCCAAATCCCACAAGATGAGCGTGGAGGCCACCATCGCCACGACTTCGTTCATGGGCGAGAGCATCACTTTCATCGATTGTCCGGGCTCGGTTGAATTCGCCTACGAGGCCGAACCGGTGCTGGCGGCGGCTGACATGGCCATCGTTGTGGCCGAAGCGGACGAGAAGAAGCTCCCCGCCCTGCAGCTCGCTTTGCGCCGGCTTGATGATCTTGGCATTCCCCATGTCTTGTTTCTCAACAAGATCGACAAGGCATCGCAAAGCGTGCGCGATACGCTCAAACTGTTGCAGCCGGTCAGCAGGACGCCGATGCTGCTGCGCCAGATTCCGATTTGGAAGGACGGCATCGCTACAGGCTACATCGATCTGGCGCTGGAGCGCGCTTTTGTCTACCGCGAGCATGCGCATTCGCAGATGATCCCGCTTTCCGGCGATGATGCGGCGCGCGAAATCGAGGCGCGCTATTCGATGCTGGAGCGGCTGGCGGACCATGACGACGAACTGATGGAGCAATTGCTCTCCGACATAGCGCCGCCCAAGGACGAGGTGTTCGACGATCTGGCGGCGGACTTGCGCGAAGGGCTGGTCATGCCGGTGTTTATCGGCGCGGCGGAGCGCGGCAATGGCGTATCGCGACTGTTAAAAGCCATCCGCCATGAGGGGCCGGATTGGAAGATAACCGCCAAGCGGCTCGGTATTTCAGGCGGCACGGTGGCGCAGGTTATGAAAACCATCCACACCTCCCATGCGGGCAAACTGTCCGTCGCCCGCGTCTTCAATGGCGCGATCAATGATGCTGCGGAACTCACTCTTCCAGACGGCGCGAGCGAACGTGTTTCCGGCATATTTGCGCTGACTGGCCTTTCCCAAAAGAAGCTGGCCGGCAGCACCGAGGGTGAGACGGTGGCGCTTGGCAAGCTCGAGCATGCGCTGACCGGACAGACGCTGAGCACCGGCAAAACGGCGGCCAAGCAGCTTACCGTGGCCGCACCCCCTACCCCGGTCATGTCAGTTTCGGCGTTGCCCAAGGAGCGCAAGGACGAGGTGAAACTGTCGGCGGCGCTGCACCGGATTGCCGAGGAAGACCCGTCACTCCAGGTGCACCATGCAGCACAGACCGCCGAAACCATCCTCGGCGGCCAAGGTGAGATGCATCTGCGCGTCGTGCTCGAGCGGCTGTCAGGGCGCTACGCCATCCCGATTGAAACGAAAGTGCCGCTGGTCGCCTGGCGCGAGACCATCACCAAGCAAGCAACCCACCGAGCCCGCCACCGCAAGCAATCAGGCGGACACGGGCAATTCGGCGATGTGCAGCTTGATATCAAGCCGCTGGCGCGCGGCGCGGGTTTTGAATTCACCGACACGATCACCGGCGGCGTGGTGCCGAAGAATTACATCCCATCGGTCGAAGAAGGCGTGCGCGACTTTCTCAAAGCCGGTCCGCTTGGCTTTCCGCTGGTCGATCTTGCCGTCAACCTGTCGGACGGCTCGTATCACAGTGTCGACTCGTCCGACATGGCCTTCCAGATGGCGGCAAAACTGTGCCTGCGCGAAGCCATGTCATCTTGCGCCTCGGTGTTGCTGGAACCGGTGATGAAGGTTGAAGTGGTCACGCCCGAGAGCGGCATGGCGGCGGCGACCGGCATCCTCACCCAGCGCCGCGGCCAAATCCTCGGCTTCAACCCGCGCGACGGCTGGGAAGGCTGGAACGTCATCGAAGCGCTGGCGCCGGAATCCGAATTGCGAGGGTTGATCGTCGAATTGCGCTCGGCAACGTCAGGCGTGGCATCCTACACGGCCAGCTTCAGCCATATGGCAGAGCTTGCCGGACGCATGGCCGACGATGTGATCAAGGCGCACGGCAAGCGGAATGTGGAGGGATAGGCGCAAAGGCAGCAATCAAGAACTGCGTTTCCAGACCGCCCATGCCAATATGCCAAACACCGCGATAGCCGCAAGTGGCTCAAGGCCATTCAGCGGGCTGAACAATCCGTGATGCAAGGCAGCTGACTCGCCATGGCCGCCATGGGCGAAGGCTGTCGTTGTCGCGAGTGACGCTGCGAACCCGGTGAATAAGCGCATAAATCGGCCTCTTGGTTTGATTTTGCCATGACCACGGCTGCATGTCCGTTCGCAAGTCTGATGGCACTGCACCACGGCCAAGTCAATGACGCTGGCCCGATTGCGACACGGACCTTCACTGGCGAAATCTTGCCAAAAAAAAGCCGGGCGAGGCCCGGCTTTGAGGTATGGAGTGAGCCGTTTCCGGCAAAAACCTCCAGAGGGGAACACTCACGGCGCGCCAATGGGAGGAGGAGATGCGCGCTGGAGATGATCGGTATATGGAATTCGTTGACCCAAGTTTCAATGAACCAGATTGCATTGCAGCAATGCGTCATGTGCATAGCTATGCTTCCCGGTTATGAATTGCAGCGATTGATGGATAAAATGAACGTTGGAGCGCTCAATAGCTCCAGGCGCGAGCCTTTGCGAACAGGAAATCGCGGAACACATTGAGTTTCGCAGCGTTCTTCATGGTTTCCGGATAGCAGAAATACGTGTCGAACGAGGGCATTTCCATATCGAGCAGGATTTGCTGCAAGCCGGAATCCTTGTCGACCATGTAGTCCGGCAAAAGCGCGATTCCGACACCGCGCTGCACCGCCTTTTTGACCGAAAGCAGCGAGTTGATCTGCAAAACAGGCGCCCGGGGCTCGCCTTCAGCCCTGCCTATCGTTTCGAGCAGGTTGATATTGGTCAGATACTGCGGCGCAGGCTCGCCGAAAGTGACAATGCGATGGTTGTCCAGATCCTCAAGGCCCTGCGGCTTGCCGTAACGGCTGACATAGGCATTTGAGGCATAAGCGTGAAAATGCACGGTGAACAAGCGCTTCTGGATCAGGTCCGGCTGCTGAGGCTGGCGCAGGCGGATGGCGCAGTCGGCATGGCGCAAATTGAGATCCAGCTCCTCATTGTCGAAGATCAGTTGCAACTGCATGTCGGGGTATTGTTCGATGAACTCCGGCGCGCGGTCGGCCAGCCAGCCCTGCCCCAGCCCCACCGTAGTGGTCACCCGCAGCTTGCCGGTCGGCGTATCCTTGCTTTCGGTCAGGCGCACCCGGACGTTTTCCAATTTCAGCAAGACATCATGGGCGGTGCGGAACAGAAGCTCGCCCTGTTCAGTGAGGATCAGGCCCCGGGCATGGCGGTTGAACAGGGCAACGCCGACATCATGCTCAAGCGCCGATACCTGCCGCGAAATCGCCGATTGCGACAGATGCAGCTTTTCGGCCGCATGCGTGAACGAGCCAGCCTCGGCTGCCGCATGAAAGATGCGCAGCTTGTCCCAATCGAGCGGCATGTTGCCTCCCCCTCAATCCTGTTCCCGACGCCCGTTTACGGACAAATGCGCTCTTGTGCGGCGCCAATTGATGACAATTACTCGGCTGCCTGCTTGTGTGCGGACGCCTGACTGGCCAGATATTTCTCAGCTTCCAATGCTGCCATGCAGCCCATGCCGGCTGCCGTGACGGCTTGACGGTAGATGTCATCCGACACATCGCCGGCAGCAAATACGCCCGGAACATCAGTCGCCGTCGCCCCAGGCACTGTCCAGAGATAGCCTGACGGCTTCATCTTCAGTTTGCCCTTGAACAATTCCACCGCCGGGGCGTGGCCGATGGCAATGAAGACGCCGTCGGCCGCCAATTCGCTGGTTTCGCCTGTGGTGACATTCTTCAACCGCACACCGGTTACCGAAGCAGGGATGCCGTCAGTGCCGAGAATTTCGTCAATCGCGCTGTTCCAGACGACTTTGATGTTGGCCTTGCCGAACAACCGGTCCTGCAAAATCCTCTCAGCGCGGAATTCATCGCGCCGGTGAACAACCGTAACGGATTTGGCGATGTGCGACAGATACAAGGCTTCCTCAACCGCAGTATTGCCGCCGCCGACGACCACGACATCTTTGCCCTTGTAAAAGAACCCGTCGCAAGTCGCGCAGGCAGACACGCCATAGCCGGAATATTTCTGCTCCGAAGGCAGGCCAAGCCACTTGGCCTGCGCGCCCGTGGCGATAATCAGCGCGTCGGCAGTGTATTCGGCGCCGGAATCACACTTGATGCGAAACGGGCGGCGCGAAATGTCAGCCTCGGTGACGATGTCCGATATGATTTCCGCGCCGACATGCTCGGCCTGCAGGCGCATCTGCTCTACCAGCCATGGGCCTTGGATCGTCTCGGCAAAGCCGGGATAGTTTTCGACATCGGTGGTGATGGTCAGCTGGCCGCCCTGCTGCAGACCGGCGATCATGACGGTTTTCAACATCGACCGCGCGGCATAGATGGCCGCTGTATAACCGGCCGGGCCGGAACCAATGATCAAAACGGGCGCATGGACGGCGGACATGGGAAACCTGTGTGTTTGGATTAGGGTCACCGGCCGCGAACGGCGGGACATGCAATTTTCTCACGACAAGGTGGCAAAGCCATGCGGAAATTTCAAGTCGGGGATGACGCTTTCCACATGCCCTTTCCATCAAGGCGATTTGTAAAGGCGCTCATAGACCGCGTTGATCTGCGCCGCTTCGCGCTCAAGTTTGAAATGCCCGATGATATGGGCACGGCAGGACCCGGCCATCTGCGCGCGCCGTGCATCATCCGCCAGAAGCATTGCAACAGACCTGGTAACCGAGGCATCATCATTGTTGGTCACAATACCGGTGACGCCGTCAACCACCAGATCAGGAAATGCGCCGACCGGTGTTGCCACCACCGGCACGCCGCATGCCATGGCCTCCAGCGGCGTCAGGCCGAAACCTTCCCAGCGCTGCGGCGCAACGAACAGATCAAGCGCCTGAAACCAGGGCAGCACATCCTCGACTTCCCCGACAAAGCGGATCCGGTCCTGCAAGCCGGCAGCCGCAATTTTTCCCGAAAGCGCATCGCCAAAGGCCTGGTTGTCGGCAGTTATGCGTCCCGTTATGACAGCCATCCAGCCGGGGTGATCCGCAAGCATGGCAATCATCGCCTCGACAAAACGGTCCGTGCCCTTCTGGCTGCGCACACGACCGAAACAGCCGGCTATTTTCATTGAAGGATCGAGCCCGACTGCGCGCTTTGCCGCGCCTTTGTCGGCAGGCGGCGCGAATCGGGCTGTGTCAATGCCGTGCATGATGACAGTGTTCGGCACTTTCAGGTAGGAGGCGGCTTGCGTGCTGGTGGCGATGACGGCGTCCATCTGCCGGATCAGCCATTTGGTAAAGCCGCGATGGTCGCGCTGCGCCGCCGAGGTGAACACGAGTTTCAGCGGCATGCGCAACAGGTCGCGCATGATGATCCCCGGCAGCATTTCGGTATTGCGCCGGGCATGCCAGATACGAAACGGCGCGCCGGTTGGTCTTGCCCACAGTTTCCACAGATCGCGGAACCGAACCCGCGGCACGCTGCCCGGCAAGCCCTCGGGTGCAAGCGCGGCGATGCGCACGCCCATGTCCCGCTGCTTGGGGACAAGCTGGATGATCGTTGAGGTCACGCCGGATAGGCGTTTCTTGAAATTGGGGGCGATAACCCGCGTGTCAGCAATGTCGAGATAGCCAGGCACGGCAGCCAGCCGCGCGTCAGATGAACTTGACGCTGAGAATTTCATAGCCGCGCGGGC
This sequence comes from Rhizobiaceae bacterium, assembly GCA_049696015.1. Taxonomy (GTDB): domain Bacteria; phylum Pseudomonadota; class Alphaproteobacteria; order Rhizobiales; family Rhizobiaceae; genus JANMEX01. The sequence continues at coordinate 10,618 of JBAVTG010000030.1, forward strand.
CGCCCGGCGCGAGCACTTCGATGGCGTCACCTTCGGTTTTGCCAATCAGGGCGCGCGAGATCGGCGAGGAGATCGAGATACGGCCCGCCTTCGGGTCCGCTTCCTGATCGCCGACGATCTGGTAGACCTTCTTCTCTTCGGTGTCTTCGTCAACCAGCGTCACGGTAGCGCCGAATTTGATTTTGCTGCCGGTCAGTTTGCTCACGTCAATGACCTCGGCGCGAGCGACAAGATCTTCCAATTCGCCAACCCGGCCCTCGTTCAGCGATTGCTGTTCCTTGGCGGCATGATATTCAGCATTTTCCGACAGGTCGCCGTGCGAGCGCGCTTCGGCAATGGCCGCGATGATCTGCGGCCGCTGTTCCTGCTGGCGCCAGCGCAGCTCTTCTTTGAGCGTCAAAAAACCTGATGCCGTCATCGGAACCTTTTCCATGGACCGGGGCCTTTCTTTCAATTCACGTCCCAAAAAGGACAAATAAAAACGGCCCCCGAAACGAAAAGACGGGAACCGCGCTCGTTGTTCTCATTCAATCAATAGACAGGTTCGCCGCAGATTTCATCTGAAAAATGCGCGCCGCCAAGAACGCCCGCTTCAAAGTGCTCATTTGCGCGAGTTTATCCAACCGCTGGACGAGACTGCGCAGCATTTCCCGGCGCAGTCAGGCGAGGCATTCGCCGTTAACCGTTGCGTCATTCAAGTGACGGCCCGCGTGCGGCGGGCCGTACCGGATTGCCTCAGATGGCGTTGATTTTCGCCAGCTCGGCCTTGAGATCAATGTAGGGCTCGCACGTCAGGCCGCATCGCACTTCGATTTCCTGAAGCTGCGCCTTGGCGCCGGCAATATCGCCTTTCTGGATCAGCGCTTCGCCCAGATACTCTCGCACCAGCACATAATTCGGATCAATCGCCAGCGCCTGATTGTAGTATTTCAGGCCGACTTCGATGTGCCCGGCCTTGCGGTAGGAATAACCGAGATAGTTGAGCACGCGCTTGTCGTTGGCATTGGCTGCCAGGTTCAGGATTGTGATGGCTTCGTCATAGCGACCGATCATCGCCAGATGGCGGCCTGTCTCATAGATCGAGTCATCATCCAGGAACCCCTGCTCGGCATTTTCGCATTTCTTGGTTTTTTTGTTCCAGACTTTGCCGGCAGTCTCCTTGCAGATGTCTTCTTTGGATTTCGTCGAGGTCGTTGTGCTGGACCCGCCGCCGTCGCCGGCAGAATAGGCTGGAGCAATCAAGAACGCCGACACGAGCAGCGCTGAACTGATTTGTTTGAATTGAAATGTCATGGCCGAAGCCTCCGTCGCTGGGGTTTGACCGCCAGACTCCATGCTAGGCGCTATGGCAGGCAGGTCAAATCACGTTCACGCGATGTTCACGCCGCCACATGAACTTGAGGCCTGACCATATTTCATCAATGGCGCAAACTTTCACGTCGACCAGCATCACTGGCAGAAACAAGGTGCGCAGCACATCTTCTGTGATGTCGGTCGGCACTTTCGACGCCTTCTTTGGCCATGAAATCCACAGCATCCCGTCCGCCTTGAGCCGCGCAGAGACATGGGCCAGATTGGTTTCAAGCTCAGCGCGTGATGTGGAAAACCAATGCACATAATCGCGGTCCCGCACAACCGGCCCAAGCCGCGCTTCGACTGAGACAAAACCGGGGAATGCTGCGATTTCAATGAGATGCGGTGGAACATTCATCAAGAGTCCAGCCGCGCCTTCTTTGAGGCCGAGCTTTTTGACCAGCGGAGTGGGCGAATAGCCAGCGATTTTAAGGTCCTTTTTGACTTAAGCCTGCCGATGCCGACGCCAAGAACTCATTTGCGCTTTTCAACGCCTATTGCGATCAAAACGGCCAAAGCCAACGCGCCGCCTGCCATATAAAACGGCAAGCCGGGCACCATCAAGCCCTTGGCCGGATCAATGGCATAGGCAAAGGACAGCGCGAACACCCATGGGCCGGCCAAACCGGACAGGCCCATAAGGCTGGCCGCCGCGCCTTGCAGCTTGCCCTGCTCGTCAGCGGCGACGCGCGCGCTCATCAGCGCCGAAACGGAAGGCTGGGCAAAGCCCCAAAGCGCCATGACCGGGACACCGGCCAGAAACAGCGCGCCCGACGGCGCCCAGCCATAGATGGCAAAGCCGGCAGCCCCGCATGCGAGTCCAAACAGCAGCGCAGCCCGCTCGCCGATTTTCGCAACAACCGGGCGGATCAGCCCGCCCTGCACGATCATCGCAGCGACGCCGACTGCTGCCAGAACCAGTCCGACCTCGCGCTCGAGCCAGCCGTAGCGGAAGCCCATGTAGAGTACCGCAACCGCCGGCAGCACCTGATGCGACAGCTGCAAAAGGAAGCCGATCACGCCGAGGCGCATCAGCTGCACGTCCCGCGCAAGCATCCGGATCGCGCCGACAGGATTGGCCTTGGCGAACCGGAAGGGCGAGCGGTTCTCTTTCTTCAGCGATTCCGGCAGGATGAAATAACCATAGGCAAAATTGACGAGGCTCATGCCGGCTGCGACCAGAAAAGGCAGACGCAAGTCATAGTGCCCGAGAATGCCGCCCAGCGCCGGCCCGAGCACGAAGCCGATGCCAAATGCGGCCCCGAGAAGGCCAAACGCCCCGGCCCGCTTTTCCGGCGCCGTGATGTCGGCGATGTAGGCCTGCGCGGTGGATACCGTGGCCGAGGCGATGCCGGACAGGACACGCCCGGCAAAAAGCACCCAAAGGTTCGGCGCAAAAGCCATGATGATATAGTCAACGCCAAGCGCAAAATTGGACATCAGGATTACCGGGCGCCGGCCGAACCTGTCCGAAAGCGCGCCCATCACCGGCGAGAAAATGAACTGCGCCACGGCCCAGATGGAGATGAACCAGCCGAACAGTTCGGCCGTGCGCACCACATTGCCGCCCAGCAGATGCTGCACCAGCCGCGGCAGCACCGGGATGATGACGCCGATCGACAGGATGTCGAGCAGCACGGTGATGAAAATGAAGATGAATGCAGGCGACCGGGTGGCGGACAACGTTTTTTCTGCAGTCATGGCTAGCACTCGTTGTGGAACGGCATCGCCAAACGGCTGCAGCCTGATGTGTTCGTCCTATCTATGGGCGCGGGGCAATTCGAGCAAGTCCGGCTGCCGGTCGTGACGGCTCCTCCTGACAAAGCTTCGAAGAACCGGTAGGAGGCAATGGCAACCCGAAAGTTCCGCATGTCCCGCGCCAAGGCCAATCTCGTCCTTTTGATTACCGCCGCCATTTGGGGCATGGGCTTTATCGCCCAATCGGATGCGATGGATCACATCGGGCCATTCTTCTTCATCGGTTTGCGTTTTGCCGTGGCGACCATTGTCATGATCCCGCTGGCAATGCGCGAGGCAAAGCTGGCCGCCCGGCCTCTCAACGCCTATGAATGGAAAGCCTTTGCGGGAATTGGCTTCATTCTTTTCCTCGGCATGGCCTCGCAGCAAGCGGGATTGCTGACAACCTCGGTTACCAATTCAGGTTTTCTCACCGGGCTCTATCTGATTTTCGTGCCGTTCCTCGGCGTTGCGCTTTATCGCGAATGGCCGCACTGGGTGGTCTGGCCAGCCGCTCTGGCAGCACTGTTTGGCATCTTTCTTCTGTCCGGAGGTCAGTTGGACAGGCTCGTCATCGGCGACTGGTATACGATCCTGTGCGCACTGTTCTGGGCGCTGCAAATCCTGTTCATCACCAGATATGCCTCAAGTTCTGGCCGGCCAGTGGCGCAAGCCGTAACCCAGCTTGCAATCACCGCCGGGATCGGTCTTGCAATTGCGTTTCTGTATGAGGATATCGACTGGTCGGCAGTGCGTCTGGCAAGTGAAGAAATCCTGTTTGCAGGAATTTTTGCAGGCGGCATCGCCTTTACACTTCAATCTATCGGCCAACGCTGGACGACAGCGGCGCAAGCGGCGATCTTTCTGTCATCCGAAGCGCTGTTTGCCGCGCTTTTCGATGCGCTCGTCAACGGGACCAGGCTAAACCCGGTCGCTGCGTTAGGCTGTGCGCTGATCTTTGCAGCCATGCTCGCCGTCGAGCTGGTGCCGATGTGGATGAACCGCAAAGCCACGCTCCCATCCGGGAATTGACGACAAAGTCCAATCCGGTTGCACTATTTTGCCGGATTGGCAGCGCATGTTCCTCTGTCAAACGCGCAAAAGAGAGGAAAACCCGGTGAAAACCAAAGACCAGCCGACGAGAGCAAGGAAAACGGGATGCGGCTAGTGTCTGCATTGATTGCGGTGGTGGCGGCCTTTGCTTGCCAGGCTGCAAGTGCCCAAACCGTGCCTATACCCATGCCGAAGCCAGACAGGTCGAAATCCGGCAAACCGGCTCAACCGCCAGGTCCCGAACCAAAAGCCGCGCCCAGTGACAACGCAGCGGTAACAGCATCTGAACCGGACAGCGCTTGCGAAGCCGAGCTTGTGAAACTCGGCGTCCGCTTCAAGCCGTCTCCACCCGTCAACAACCCCGAAATCGGCTGTTCAATTGCGAGTCCGGTCGAGCTTCAATCCTTGCCGGACGGCGTTTTGCTCGATCCGCCGGCTTTGCTGGATTGCCAGATGGCAGTGCAGTTTGCCGAGTTTGTGCGCGAAAAAACCCAACCCATAGCCAGAACGGCATTCGCCAGCCAAATCAAGGCGATTCGGCACGATTCTGCCTATGTCTGCCGCACCCGCAACGGCACAGACACACTCTCCGAACACGCTTTTGGCCGCGCTGTCGATATCGGGTCCGTGACCTTGGGCAACGGGCTGATCATCCCCGTTATGGCCATGCCCAAGGACAGGGAACTGGAAGCAAGCTTTTTGACAAGCATCCGCAGCGCCGCCTGCGGTCCGTTCACCACGGTCCTCGGCCCCGGCAGCGATGCAGACCATGCGCTGCATTTTCATTTTGATCGCGCCCCGCGCAAGTCCGGCCCCTATTGCCGCTGATCATCGCCACGAAAGCGCCATACATCTTACCGCGGCCGATGACGGTTGATTCACTTTTGAGCGTTAGTATTCAGTCTCTTTCAAGGATTGACCGATGCGCCAACCTGTCTTGCGTACCCTGATGTTGGCTGCATTGCTCAGCGCCTGCACAAGTGAATCTGTCATGCGGCCCGACGTGGATGTCGGCATGCAGACTTCAGCGCTTGTGCCGCCTGCGCCAATCTATGATGCCGTGGCTGAGCCATTGCCGGCTCCAAGCTATCCGGGAACACCGCTGGCCAGAGAGATTGAAACGGACGCGGACGCAGGCCGTGACGTCAATCCAGATGCACCATCGGTGCCCGACGGTCCCTACCAACAGGATGAATTGATCGGACAGGCCCCGGCCAAGCCATCGTTCATTGCCGCAGGCTTCTCGCGCATGGGCAATCCGCTCGGACTTGGCAAACAATCAAGCCCGCTGTCGATGCCTGCTGACGAAGCCGATTGTCGTCGCGAATTGAAGCGCCTCGGCGTCACTTATCGCGATCTCCCGGCGATCAACGACAGCAGCGCTTGCCAAATCCCCTACCCGGTTGAAATCACCGGCCTGCCCGGCCGCGCTCGTCTCAAACCGGCCGCTGTGCTGAACTGCCAGATGGCGCTGGCCTTCTCAACCTGGGTCAAACACGAATTGCAGCCAGCAGCGCGACTGCGCTATTTTTCCGGCGTTGCAACGATCACCCAGGCCTCGGCCTACTCATGCCGGCGCATGGTGGGCGCCGGAAGCAACAAAATGTCCGAACACTCCAAGGGCAACGCGCTGGATCTTGCCAAGATCGAACTGAGAAGCGGCAAGGACATTCTGGTGCGCAAGAAAGGCTTCTTTGCCTTCCGCGAGCGCGGCCTTCTGAACACCGTGCGCGCTGACGGATGCTCGTATTTTTCCACCGTTCTTGGACCCGGCTACAACAAGGCCCACGCCGACCATTTCCATTTTGACATCATGGAACGCAAAAGCGGCTATCGGGCGTGCAGGTAGATCAACCGGCAGGAACCGGCGTCGGCTTGCCCTCTGCGTCCAGCGCGACCATCACAAACCTTGCGCTGGTCACCTTCTCCTCCACCTGAGTCAGATAACGCTGCGCGATCGCGTCCACCTTCAGCACCATCGACGTGCGTCCAACGCGCTCAATGGTAGTGTAAACACTCAGCGTGTCGCCGATCTTGACCGGCTTTTCAAAGAACATCTCGTTGACCGCAGCTGTCACCACCCGCCCGCCTGCCCGCTCTGCAGCACGGATGCCCGAAGCCAGATCCATCTGCGCCATCACCCAGCCGCCGAAAATATCCCCAGCCGCATTGGCATCGCCCGGCATGGCCAGCGTGCGTAACGTCAGGTCACCATCCGGTTTATCAAGTGACATTTCAATTCTCCTGTGGCGGCCAAACCTATGGCGCACTGCCAGGCCGGTCAATGTCTCCATAAGCTGCACGTCCCAGTCATAATGGCGCAGTGGCAACAATCGTCGCAATTTCAACAAGGCGTGGCGCACCGCTTCAAACGCGACAAGCTGCGCCGGGTAAGCATCGGGACATGCATACGTTTGACTTCATCATCGTGGGCGCCGGCTCTTCGGGATGCGTCTTGGCCGAGCGGCTGTCCGTATCGGGCCGTCATTCCGTGCTGGTGCTTGAAGCCGGCGGAACCGACCTGCGATTTTTCGTGCAGATGCCGCTTGGCTACGGAAAGATGTTTTTCGATCGGTCCGTCAACTGGATGTACAAAGCCGAACCTGATCCCGGCCTTGCCGGAAACGCAGACCATTGGCCACGCGGGAAGGTCATGGGCGGGTCATCGTCGATCAACGCGATGGTCTGGATTCGCGGTGCGAAAGAAGATTATGACGAGTGGGAAGCGCTCGGCAACAAAGGCTGGGGCTGGGCTGACATGCTGCCGGTCTTCAAGCGGTTGGAAGACTACGCAGGTGGCGCGAACGAATGGCGTGGTGCGGGCGGGCCTGTCCATGTCTCGCGCATTGACGGCGAAATCCATCCGCTGACGAAGAACTTCATCGACGCCACAACCCAGACCGGCCTGCCCTCTAACGATGATTTCAACGGTGAACGCCAAGAGGGCGTCGGCCTCTACCAGATCAACACCAAGGGCGGGCGCCGCATGTCTGCGTCCCGCGCCTTCCTGCGCCCAGCCATGAAACGCAGCAATGTGACCGTGCTTACCGGAGCGCATGTCACGCGCATCCTGTTTGACGGCAAACGCGCCATCGGCGTCGAA
>JBAVTG010000031.1:0-24407 GCA_049696015.1 Rhizobiaceae bacterium
ACGAATTGGGCTGCGCCCATGCCGTCGATGTAGGACAGCGTGCCGCCTGTATAGGGCGCAAAGCCGAATGCCAGAATGGAGCCGACATCGGCTTCGCGCGGATCGGTGACGATTCCTTCTTCCATGACGCGGGCGGCCTCGAGTGCGATGACGGTGAGGAAGCGTTCTTTCAGCTCAGCGACATTGACCTTGTTGGCATCCTGCTGCGGAAAGAGATCTTTCAGACCAGGCCAGATGCGTTTCTTGGCAGGTTTTGCCGGATAGTCGTAAAAGCCCTTGCCGTTCTTGCGGCCCATGCGGCCGTGGCTATCCACCATGGCGTTGACCAGATCGACGTGCTTGGGATTGACCGCCTTCGGACCCATGTCGGCGAGTGCCGCCTTGAGGATTTTTTGGCTGAGGTCAATCGCCGTCTCATCATTGAGCGCCAGCGGCCCGACCGGCATGCCGGCCATCTTGGCGGCGTTTTCGATCATCACTGGCGGCACGCCTTCGATCAGCATGTTGTAGGCTTCGGCCATGTACTGCAGCACGCAGCGGTTCACGTAAAAGCCGCGCGTGTCATTGACGACAATCGGCGTTTTCTTGATGGCGCGGACATAATCCAGCGCCAGCGCCAGCGCTTTTTCGTCGGTCTTCTTGCCCATGATGATCTCCACCAGCATCATCTTGTCGACCGGCGAGAAGAAGTGGATGCCGATGTAGTTTGCCGGGCGCTTGGACACTTTGGCAAGACCGGTGATCGGCAATGTCGATGTGTTGGAGGCCATGATCGCCGAAGACTTGATGACCGCCTCGACCTTCTCGGTCACAACGCGTTTGACGTCGCGGTCCTCGAAAACGGCCTCGATGACGAGATCGCAATCGGCGAGCGCATCGTAATCAGGCGTCGCTTCGATGAGCGCGAGCAGCGCATCCTTGTCGGCCTCTGTGGCGCGGCCCTTTTGCATGTCCTTGGTGATGAGATCTGCAGAGGTTGCCTTGCCCTTGTCGGCAGCTTCCTGATCGCGGTCCACAAGCACGACGTTGATGCCTGCTTTGGCGGTGACATATCCGATGGATGCGCCCATGAAGCCGGCGCCGATGATGCCGACCTTTTGGATCTTGGACGGCTGCACATCCTTCGGACGGCGCGCGCCTTTGTTGAGTTCCTGCAAGGAGACGAACAGCGAGCGGATCATCATGCCCGCTTCCGTCGTCATCAGGACGTTGGTGAAGTAGCGCTGCTCAATGCGCAAGCCTGTATCAAACGGCACCAAAAGGCCTTCGTAAACGCACTTGAGGATCGCGGCAGCGCCGGGATAGTTGAGGTTGGTTTCGCGGCGCAGAATGGCGGAGGCGGCAGGCCACAAATTTGCGCCTGCAGGCGAATAGACAGCGCCGCCGGGCAGTTTGAAGCCCTTTTCATCCCACGGCTGGACTGGTTTCAATCCGCCCTTGATCATGTCCTTGGCAGCTTGCACCAGATTGGCGGCAGGCACGACCTCATGGACAAGGCCCATGGCCTTGGCACGGGACCCGGTGAGGTTCGAGCCGGTAGTCATCATCTGCAGCGCGTCTTGCTGATTGGTGAGCCGCGGCACGCGCTGTGTGCCGCCAGCGCCGGGGAAAATGCCGACCTTGACTTCAGGCAGCGCCAACTTGACCTTCGGATCATCTGAGACAACGCGGCCATGGCAGGCGAGCGACAATTCAAACGCGCCGCCCATGCACACGCCGTTGATGGCAGAAACCCATGGCTTGCCGGAGGTTTCAATCTTGCGGAAAAGGCCGGTCATTTTGCCGGTCATCTCGAACAGCAACTTGACGGCCTTTTCAGGGTCCTTGGCCTTTTCCTTGTGATAGATTTCGAACATGCCTTTGAGCATGGTCAAATCCGCGCCGCCCGAGAAGGAGTCCTTGCCGGAGGTGAAGACCACGCCCTTGACAGACGCGTCTGCCATTACTGCGTCGGTGATCGCGTTGAGTTCGACCATCACCTCTTCGGTGAAGACGTTCATTGACTTGCCCGGCATGTCCCAGGTGACCAAAGCAATGCCGTCGGCGTCCACGTCATATTTGAAATTGTTGTAAGCCATGACTTGTGTTCCCCGGAATTTCAGACGCGTTCGATGATGGTGGCGGTGCCCATGCCGGCGCCGATGCACAGCGTGACCAGCGCGATGTTCAGATCGCGCCGTTCGAGTTCATCGAGCACGGTGCCGAGGATCATCGCACCGGTCGCGCCGAGCGGATGGCCCATGGCAATCGCGCCGCCAGCGACATTCATCTTGGCAGGATCGATGTCGAAAGCCTGCATGTGGCGAAGAACGACAGCGGCAAAGGCTTCATTGAGTTCGAACAGGTCAATGTCCGAGAGCTTGAAGCCGGAACGATTCAGGAGCTTCTCGGTGACATCCACCGGGCCGGTCAGCATCAGTGCCGGATCCGAGCCAATGTTGGCGAAAGCGCGGATACGGGCACGTGGCTTCATGCCCATGGCCTTGCCGGCAGCTTTTGAACCGAGCAGCACAGCGGCCGCGCCGTCAACGATACCGGACGAATTGCCGGCATGGTGGACGTGGATCACTTCCTCGACATCCGGATGCGCCTGAATGGCAACGGCATCAAAGCCGCCCATTTCGCCCTGCATGACGAAGGATGGCTGGAGCGAGGCGAGGCCTTGCATGTCTGTGCCGGGGCGCATGTGCTCGTCCTTGGCAAGGATGGTCAGGCCGTTCTGGTCTTTCACCGGGATGACGGAATTTTTGAAATGACCTTTTTCCCAAGAGTGGGCAGTGCGCTTCTGGCTTTCGACGGCATAGGCATCAACGTCGTCACGGGTGAAGCCATACTTGGTGGCGATCAGATCGGCAGAAATGCCCTGCGGCATGAAGTAGGACGGCAGACCAACAGAAGGGTCCATGTACCAGGCGCCGCCGGCCGCGCCCATGCCGACGCGCGACATGGATTCGACGCCGCCTGCGATGACAATGTCGTCGGCTCCCTGCACGATCTTGGCCGCGCCGAAATTGATGGCATCAAGGCCGGAAGCGCAGAAGCGCGAGATCTGCATTCCGGGTGCGCGAAAATCATAGCCCGCCTCAAAAGCCGACGAGCGCGGGATGACCGCACCGGCTTCACCAACAGGATCGACGCAGCCGAAAATGATGTCGTCAACCTTGGAGGTGTCGAGGCCATTGCGGTCGCGCAAAGCTTCAAGCACCTTTGCGCCGAGCCGCACTGCCGGAACTTCATGCAGCGAGCCGTCTTTCTTGCCGCGTCCGCGCGGTGTGCGCACGTGGTCATAAACAAATGCGTCAGCCATTTTTCTCTCCCGCGGACTTCTGCCGCCTTCGGGCGCGTCGCCCGGTTGAAATCAAAATTCCGGACCGGCAGTTTCTGCCGATCCGGTCAAAGGTCAAGCGATCAGAATGCTTCAGCGGCCAGCGCCATGGTCGTGTCCGCGCCGAGCGTGACACGGTGCAGCCGCAGCGCCGTTTCCGGCATGATCCGCTCCATATAGAAGCGGGCGGTGATGAGCTTGTTGTCAAGATAGGTCTTGTCGCCATTGCCGGACGCCAAACCATCCAGAGCCGCTTTCGCCATCAGGCCCCACATGTGGCCAAGGGACACGAGGCCAAACAGGTGCATGAAATCAGTTGAACCGGCACCGGCATTGTCCGGCTTGGCCATGGCATTTTGCATGAACCACATGGCAGCGGCCTGCAGGTCATTCAGGCCCTTTTTCAAGGACTTGGTGAACGGAGCCATCGCCTCGTTGGCGCGGTTTGCTTCGCAGAATTCGCCGACTTCCTGGAAATAGGCCATGATGGCACGGCCGCCATTGGCGCCGAGCTTGCGGCCGACCAGATCAAGCGCCTGAACGCCGTTTGCGCCCTCGTAGATCATGGCGATGCGGGCATCGCGGACATACTGGCTCATGCCCCATTCTTCGATATAGCCATGACCGCCGTACATCTGCTGCGCCATGACGGCATGGTCAAAGCCCTTGTCAGTCAAGACGCCCTTGACGACCGGCGTGACAAGGCTGAGCACATCATCGGCAAGATTGCGCTCCTTTTCATCGGGGGAGCGGTGGGCGATGTCCGACTTGAGGGCGGTCCATAAGATGAAGGCGCGGCCGGCCTCGTTGAAGGATTTGATCGTCATCAGCGTGCGGCGTACGTCCGGGTGGACAATGATCGGGTCGGCCTTTTTGTCGGGCGCGGCAGGGCCGGTCAAAGCGCGGCCCTGAATGCGGTCGCGCGCATAATTTGCTGCGTTCTGGTAGGCCGCTTCGGAAATGGCCAGGCCCTGCAAGCCGACACCGAGGCGCGCTTCGTTCATCATCGTGAACATCGCCTTGAGGCCTTTATGCTCTTCGCCAAGCAGCCAGCCGGTGGCCTCGTCATAATTCATGACGCAGGTCGAATTGCCGTGAATGCCCATCTTTTCTTCGATGGAGCCGCACGAAACAGCGTTGCGCGCGCCCGGCTTGCCGTCCGCATCAAGCACAAACTTCGGCACAATGAACAGCGAGATGCCTTTGACACCTTCCGGTGCGCCTTCGATGCGGGCCAGCACCAGATGGATAATGTTGTCAGACAGGTCGTGCTCGCCGGCGGAGATGAAGATCTTCTGGCCGGAAATCTTGTAAGAGCCGTCGCCCCGGGGAACGGCTTTGGTGCGCAACAGACCCAGATCGGTGCCGCAATGCGGTTCGGTCAGGTTCATCGTGCCGGTCCAGATGCCGTCGGTCATGTTTGGCAGGTAGGTGGCTTTCTGCTCATCGGTTCCGTGAACATAGATGGCAGCGATGGCGCCTTGGGTCAGGCCCGGATACATGGTGAAAGCCATGTTGGCGGAGGAAAAATATTCGCCGACAGCGGTATGGACCAGGTAAGGCAGGCCCTGGCCGCCATATTCCGCATCGACGGCCAGTCCAAGCCAGCCGCCTTCGCGATACTGGCGATAGGCTTCCTTGAACGAATCTGGTGTTTTCACAGTGGCATCCGCATTGCGGATGCAGCCGTGCTCATCGCCATCGCGGTTGGTCGGGTGCAGAACATTTTCCGCCAGTTTCGCGCCTTCCGCCAGAATTGCCTCCAGCACATCAGGCGATGCGTCGGCAAACCCTGCCAGATTGGCGTAACGCTGGTAGCCCAGCACATCGTTGAGTATGAAAAGCGTGTCCTGAACAGGGGCGCGATAGACCGGCATGAAATGGTTCTCCCAGGAAAAATCGGTACGCGTCAAAGTGGCGGGTTGATAGCGCTAAAATATTGACGTTTGCGTAAACGTCAATAATGAAATGCGCCCGATCAATACTTTTGATCGGGCGCAATTGCCTGTCATTCTGCTCGGTCCCCGTGCCCCACGCCCCGATTGCGAACAGATATGTCAGGAACTCCGTCTGAATATGCGGCGCGGGCTCGAACCAGTCCATGCTGCAGTGTCTTCAGACGGTAATGGAATCCCTGTCAGGCGGCCGCCGAATGCGGCATTCCCAGCCTGTCGGCCAGATGATTGATGCCGTTGACGAGTTCACTGATCGCTTCCTCAACCGCGGCACGCTGCACTTTCATCTTTTCGAGCTGTTTGACTGACTTTTCGAGAATGGCCTTCATCTGTGTCGTGTTCGATCCGCCCGGTTCATAAAGATCGATCATCTGCTTGACGTCACGCAGCGAGAAGCCAACTTTCTTGCCAAGAAGGATGAGTTTGATCCGCGCACGGTCCCGACGGCTATAGAGCCGGGTCACACCTTGGCGCTTGGGATGGATAAGGCCCTTGTCTTCGTAAAACCGCAAGGTGCGCAGCGTGACTCCAAAAGAGTCCGATACGTCACCAATACGCATATACTCTTCATTGTCATTGCCGCGATCAATCGACGCAAATTCATCGCTTGTGGCCGAAGCCATGCTGAAAACCACCATCTTAACCCTCAAGTGTTTCGACAATGTGGGAAAGAGCGGATCCTTCAGACCACGAAGCGGGTTGCGAGCGCCATCTTGGCTTCCCGACCCGGCAATCATCTTACGTAAAGGTAATATCAAAAGCGCTTTCAAGTCGCAAGCCGGTTTATAATCACGAATTGTTGCAAGGCTGTTTCAGGCCAGGTTGTATTTTCGGACCGGATTTTAATCAGTGTTAACGGCTTGTTTACCACGTTGAAGGAAAGGTGAGGGAACGGTGATCCGTGTCCGTTTGAGTCATGCGTCGTTCAGGATCAGTCCCATTGTTGAAGCGTGACAGCCTCTTTGCCATTCGGCATTCCGCAAGCGGATAAAGAGCAGTCGCATTCCAGTGCGGGCAGCCGAGAAGATATTGCCGCGAACAGTCAGGCTGGGCCCATGAATACTCGAAATAGCATCTATGATCAGCTTAATGCAGGCCGCCAGCGCCGTTCGGCATCCTCGTTGGAGGATCTTGAAGCCACAATTGGCGGCATCGAAGCAAGGCTGGACAAAATTCGCGCCAAGCCGGCGCCGCAGCAGCACAGCTACTCGGACGAAATCGCTGAACGCATGCGTATGCTGTCAAATCAGGTTGCGGGCATGGGCGGTCAATCGTCCGCCGCCCAACAGCCCCGCAGTCCTAGACAAGCGCCGCGCGCCCAGGAAGGACTGGCGCGCGACATCGAGCGCATGCGCCGGGATGAGAGCGATCAAACACATATGAATGCGATTTTCGGTGAACTTCAGTCATTGAGAGGCGAGATGAAGCGCCTGACCGCGCCATCGCAGCAGGACGAGTGGGGCATTGCGCTCGCCAGGGAAATCGAGACGCTGAAGCAGGGTATCGGAGCCCTGGCCCGCGAAGATACACTACGGTCGGTGGAAAATCGCTGGAGCGAACACGCAAGGCCAGCCCAGCTCAGCTTGCAGAATGATCCTGTCATTGACACGCTGATTGACCGGATTGACAGCATCCAGTCTGCCGTCAACGGCTTGCCTCAATCACTGTCGATCACCAATCTGGAGGAGAAAGTCCGCATTCTTGCCAGCGCGATTGATCAAATGTCGCGCCGCTCCCCGGACTACAATCCCGAGCATCTATTGCAGATCGAGGACCGGCTGGACGAAATTTCACGGGCAATCGTGGCCTCATCAGTCTCCGTTCAGGCGGTCAATCAGGACAAGGCCGGATTTGACCGGATTGAGGCCCGTCTCGGCTCATTGAACGCGCGCCTCGACGAATTGGGCAATGCAGAACCAGCCCAGGACCTGCAGGACCGGATTGAAAATCTCGCCCTTCAGATGGACCGGCTGGCGGAAAAAGCTGGCGCGCCGACCGATCAGATGGTGCGCATGGCTTCGCAGATGGAGACCATTGCTGAAAAATTGAACCAACTTGATTCACGCAACACCGACGTCGATTCGGTGACACGCAGCCTCGAAGAGCGCCTGTTTGACATCGTCAACCGGTTGGAACTGTCGCAAGTCGAAAACGGCCGCGAAAACCGTTCGCTGTTCTCGGAACTGGAAGGCCGTCTTGAAGACCTTGCCTCGCGCATGCTGACCCCGGCTCCCGATCATTCAGCCCAAATACTCGAAGCTGTTGAACAGCGGATGGCCCATCTGTCGCAGCAAATCAACAAGTCGCAAAACGACAACGTGATTGATCCGGTCTTTGCCAAAAATGTCGAAAACCGGCTTGCTGAAATTACCAATCGACTGAACCAGTCCGCGTCTGCCATTCCGTCGGCGGACACGGACGCAATGGCGCGCCTTGAAGAGCAGGTGATGAACCTGTCGCACAAGCTTTCGGCGCAAGCCGTGCCGTCTGCCGGCAATGACGAACTCGGGCTGCGCCTTGACTCGATCGAGCGCAAGCTGGCCAGCAATCATGAATCGCTTTTGTCCGCGGCGCGCCAGGCAGCCGAGGAAGCCTTGCGGCATGCAGGCAGCGGCGCCATGTCAAGCGAACACGCCGATGCCGTTTCATTGTTGGCAAATGATCTCAAATCACTCGATATTCTGGCGCGCAAATCCGATGACCGGAATGCCAAGACGTTCGAAGCCATCCACGACACGCTTCTGAAAATCGTTGACCGTCTGGGATCACTCGAGGATCGCAAGCCGGCGAGTGCGGCTGCATCTTTGGAGCAAAAGCCGGTTCGCGCATCCATCCCTGTTGAAGCGGATGATTTCGAGCCTGCATTTGCGCCAGTGCGCGCGCCTGCAAAAATCAATCTTGGCGCCGATGTGCCGATGTTTGACATGCCAGACATGGAAAACACAGACGGCGCGCGTGAGGATTTTTCACCGGTCCCGGTTCGCAGCCCCGCCGAAGCAGCGCTCGCAGCCGCAAATGCTGCACGCGAAATGGCTGTAGCCATTGAAGCCAAGGACGGACTGGCCAAGCCCGCAGGCGGCCTCTTTTCTGGCCTGGCCAATGTCCTGCGCCGCAAAGGCAAAGATGAAATTTCTGCGGATGTTCTGCCCGGCACTTTGCCATCCAAAACGGAAACCTCGCTGACCGCCGGCCAGTTGGCCGGCAGCGATCCGGCCGGCGCAAACGAGGCCAATCCGGGCGCCCCCGATCTCAACGCGATCATGAAAAGAGTCCGCGACGAACGCCGCAGCCGCACAGACGGCGGATCGGATGCATCTGCAAAGAATGACTTTCTGGCAGCGGCCCGTCGTGCGGCGCAGGCAGCGGCAGCCGATGCAGAAATCCTGAAAAACAAGAACGCCAAAGCCGCCAAGGCTGGCAAAAGCGCGCTGGCAGACATTGTCCAAAGACAGCGCAAGCCAATCTTGATGGGGGCATTGGCCATCATGCTCGCCTTGACCGGCCTGCAGCTTGGCAAAGCGTTCATGGGCGGCGCGCCGGACCAAGGCGTCGTATCGGATGCGGCGCCAACGGTATCGCAAACTGAGCCTGAAAAGACTTCGGCCTTGCCAAAGGCGGCCGAGCTGGATGCGAAAAAGCCGGCAGATCCGGTTGCAGCCCCGTCCATTGCTCCACTTGCGCCGGCAAATGACGAATCCAAGGTAAGGATCGTCGAACCGAATGCTGAAACACCATCAGCGGCCAATGCGATGATGTCTGACGAAATCAGCCAAGCGCCGCAGGCCGGGACCGTCGGCAAAGAAACCGACACCGCGATGTTGGCGCCGCAAGCCGCGCCTGCCAGCCCAAAGGACGTCTCAACAGATTTGATCCCGGCTGAGACGGGCCCGATTGCGCTGCGCGAAGCAGCGGCCTCGGGAGATGCCAAGGCCCTGTTCGAGATTGGCAGCCGCTATGCCGATGGGCGCGGTTTGGCAAAAGATGCAAAGAAAGCGGTCGAGTGGTACCAGAAGGCAGCAGACTCGGGTTTCGCGCCGGCCCAGTTCCGGCTTGGCAGCCTTTATGAGAAAGGCATTGGCGTGGAGCGCACCCCGGCCAAGGCAAAGATGCTCTATCAATTGGCCGCCGAGCAGGGCAACGCCAGCGCCATGCACAATCTGGCCGTTCTCTTCGCCATGGGTGCAGCCGGTCCAACCGACAATGATTCCGCAGCGCGTTGGTTCGTCAAGGCAGCAGAATTGGGCGTAAAGGACAGCCAGTACAATCTTGGCATTCTTGCAGCCAAGGGCCTGGGCGTTACCCAAAGCTTGGAGGAATCCTACAAGTGGTTCGCTCTGGCCGCAAAAAATGGCGACAAGGACGCAGCCGCCAAGCGCGACGAAATTGCCAATGTGATGCGCCCCGAGCAATTGCAGAAAGCCCGTGCCGCCACCGAACTGTGGAAAGCCAAGACCCCGGCGCCGGAAAGCAATTCAGTTGACATTCCCGAAGCCTGGAAATCGGACAAGAGTGAAACGGCAAGCACAACGCCTGTCGAAATGACCAAGGCAATCCGCAACATTCAGATCATTTTGAACCAAAATGGGTATGATGCAGGCAGCCCGGATGGCAAACTGGGCGGCAAGACCAAAAAGGCGATCGCTGCCTACCAGAAAGCCAACAAGATGCCGGCGACCGGCGAGGTTGATGAGGCGCTCGTCAAGTCATTGTTGAACAAAGTGAAATCCTGATCCGGCAACCTTTGGGGCGTTTGCGGAAGATTCATCTTTTCGACACATAATTCCGATTGGGACTAAAGCAGGCCGCATCGGCGGCCGCTTTTCGGATTCGGACTTTGGGTATTTACCTTCCGATAGCGGAGCTTTCCGTCAACCTCTTCACGCTGCTCGCCATTGGCGCAGCGGTTGGATTTTTGTCTGGCATGTTTGGCGTTGGCGGCGGGTTTCTGGTCACACCGCTTCTCATCCTCTACAATATTCCGCCAGCCATTGCAGTCGGAACCGGGGCCAATCAGGTCATCGCGACATCGCTTTCGGGCGCACTGGTTCATTACAAACGGCGGTCCATCGACTTCAAGCTCGGGACGTTTTTGCTCCTAGGAGGCCTGGTCGGTTCCAGTCTTGGCGCAGCGGTGTTTTCCTTGCTGAGAAGCGTCGGGCAGCTCGATCTGGCGATCTCGCTTCTCTATGTCGTGCTTCTGGGTGCCATTGGCGCATTGATGCTTATGGAAAGCCTGCCGGTCCTGATCGCCAGTTTCAGACCAAAGCCCGCTGTGATCGCGCCCATTGAAGTGCCTGCAGTCTCGCCGCTGCAGGCATTGATTCACCGATTGCCGTGGAAGCAGCGGTTTGGAGTTTCGCAGCTCTATATTTCGGTCATTCCGGTTTTGACGCTCGGCGTGTTCATTGGTTTCCTGTCGGCGATCATGGGTGTCGGCGGCGGCTTCATCATGGTCCCCGCCATGATATACCTGCTGCGCGTGCCGACAAATGTCGTGGTCGGCACCTCCTTGTTCCAGATCATTTTTGTGTCGGCCTACACCACGCTTGTGCACGCGACCGCAAACAACGCGGTTGATGTCGTCCTCGCTGCATGCCTAATGGCTGGCGGCGTGGTTGGAGCGCAGTATGGCGCGGATGTTGGCCAAAAGCTCAAAGGCGAACAGCTGCGATCACTGTTGGCGATACTCGTTCTGGCTGTGGCTTTGCGCATAGCTTACGGGCTGTTTGTCACACCGGACAGTGTTTTCACAATTTCGATGGCAGGCACGCTGTGAAACGGATTGGCTCAATCCTTGTTGCGCTGCTGATTACGCTATTGCCGATTGGGACATCGGCATATGCGCAGGGTGACTTGCCGCAAGAGACAATTCAGATCGGCCTGTCCACTGATACCATAGCAATTACATCCAGCTTTTCCGGCACGGCGCTGACGATATTCGGCGCTTTAACGAACGTTGATCCGCTGGTTCAACGCCAAGGCCGCTATGATCTGGTCGTCGTGCTCGAGGGGCCGGAAGTGCCGCTGGTGCTGCGCCGCAAGAGCCGGGTTTTCGGCATGTGGCTCAACACAGCTTCCGAACCATTTGAACTGGTGCCGCTATCTTACATCGGGACCTCGACCCGGAGAATGCAAGATATCACCGACAAGCAGACGTTCACCCAGATGTCGATCGGCGTCGACAATCTCAACCTTCATTCAGGCAGGCCGAAGACGGCGCGCGCCATTGAATTTTCTGACGCGCTGATAGATTTGAACAAGGCAACCGGGCTCTATTCGCAGGATGCCGGCTCGGTTGAATTCATCTCGCCGAACCTGTTTCGCGCGACGCTGAAACTTCCCGCCAACATTCCTGTCGGCAAACACAAGGCCCGCGCCTTCCTGTTTCGCAACGGCACATTTGTCCGTGAAAGCTCGTCAAACCTGCAGATTGAGAAAGCCGGTGTTGAACAGGCGATCTATATAGCAGCCTATCAGAATTCGCTCTGGTACGGCTTGGGGTCCATTGCGTTGGCAATGTGCATCGGTTGGCTCGGCAACGCCCTATTCCGCAAAGGATAGTCCAATCTAGCGCGCAAACGGTATACCGGGAAACGGATAGATTTGCCGGTCGCCGATGACATGTGCGGCAAAACTCTTGGGATCAAATAGGCCTTTGAATGCCTTGTCCCGAATGTTTAGCCCACCGGTATACGCGCCGAATGCCGGCAGGATGAGCCGGTTCGCATCGGCTGCAAAACACCGGCGGCGAAGAGTGCGCCCGCGTCCCGAGACAGTTGCCACCGGGTGAAGATGTCCGGAAATCTGAAAAGCACCAGCGTTCAAAGGCTCAGGAATATGGCATAGGCGCACGGCGTCAATACAGAGTTCGTCACAGGAAATTCCCGATAGACCTTCAGCCAGTTCCGGGTCATGGTTTCCCGTAATCCACCACGTGTTTTGGCGCATCGTCAGGTTGGCGAGCAGTTCGCGGTCGGCGCCCTGAAGCCGGTCGGGGCCTTTGCAATCATGAAAACTATCGCCGAGAAAAACCAAACCTTCAGGGGCATAGGTATCAATGACCGCGCGCAGCAGGCCCAACGTCATCCTGCTGTCATACGGTGGCAAGAAAACGCCGCGTCCGGCCCATGCCGTGCCTTTTTCCAGGTGGAGATCAGCGACAACCAAAAGCTTTTCGTCCGACAGCCAAAGCGCACCTGAGGGATCAAGCATGCAAGGCCGATCAGCAAACCGGACTTCAATTGCCGGGCATGGCGGCGCGGGATTTGCGAAGTGTTTGGTCAACTGCCTTGCTTTCCATCAAATTGGGCTGACATTTCGCGCAGGATTTCCTCTTCGGCTTCCCCGCCAATCCGCTCACGCCCGATTTCGAGCATGATCGGCACAGACAAAGGCGAGACACGATCAAGCGGCATATGCGTGATTCGCCCCTTGATGCGCTTCAACATATCGCCAAGCCTGCCGATGTCGAGGAACCCGGCGGCCGCATCTGCATACGCAGCCTTGAGAAGGACGTGATCAGGTTCGTGGTTGCGCAAGACGTCGTAAATCAGGTCTGCCGAAACAGTAACCTGCCGTCCCGACTTTTCGAGGCCTGGATGGCGTCTTTCAATCAGCCCGGCGATGAGCGCGCAATGGCGGAAACTGCGCTTCATCATCCAGCTTTCGGCAAGCCAGGCATCAAGGTCGTCGCCGAGCATGTCTTCTTCGAACAAGGCAGCAAGTGACAGTTCACCCGTCTTGATCATCCTGCCAAGATCACGGATGCCCCAAACGCAGATTGAGTAATCGGTGGCGACAAAGCCGAGCGGCTTGGCACCAGCACGCTCCAGCCGTCGCGTCAAAAGCATGCCCAGCGTCTGGTGGGCCAAACGGCCCTCGAACGGATAGGCGGAAAGATAATAGCGCTGCTCGCGCGGAAAGGTTTCGACGAGAAGTCCGTCCGGTTGTGGCAGCACGGATTGCTCGCGCTGGAATTCGAGCCAGTCCCGCACCTGATCAGGCAATCTCTGCCATTCCGACGGATTGGCCAACAAGCGGCGAACCGAGGCGGCCAGATAGGTCGACAACGGAAATTTCCCCCCGGCATAGGCGGGAATTTTCGGATCCTGATCATAGGCTTTGGAGACGTAACATTCGTTTTCGCGGATGCCTTCAAAGCGCAGCACGCTTCCGGCAAACAAGAAGGTGTCGCCGGCGGCCAGCATTTCGACAAACCCTTCCTCGATCTTGCCGAGAACTCGTCCGCCGACAGATTTGGCGCCCCGGCCTTTGCCGACCATGCGCACATTCAGCATCGGCGCTTCGATGATGGTGCCGACGTTCAGCCTGTATTGCTTGGCAATCACAGGGTTGGCGACACGCCATCTGCCGTCCGGCATTTGGCGGATGCGGGCATACCGGTCATAGGCACGCAGCGCGTAGCCGCCGGTCGCGACGAAATCCACCATGCGGTCAAACAGCGCCCGCTCGAGATGCGCATAGGGCATGGCAGACGTCACTTCGTCATAAAGCGCATCGGCATCAAAGGGTTCGGCGCAGGCCATGCCCAGAATGTGCTGCGCCAGGACATCCAGCGTTCCTTCGCCGACGGGCGGCGTATCCTGCGCATGCACATAGTTCGCATCCATTGCGGCCTGGCATTCCAGGACTTCAAAGCAATTGGCCGGTACAAGAATTGCCTTGCTTGGTTCATCCAGACGATGGTTGGCGCGGCCGATGCGCTGCGCCAGCCGGCTTGCCCCTTTGGGCGCGCCAACATGAACCACGAGATCCACATTGCCCCAGTCAATGCCCATGTCGAGCGTCGACGTCGCCACAACGGCACGCAGCCGATCATCTGCCATCGCCTGTTCGACCTTGCGCCGCTGCGAGGCATCGAGCGAGCCGTGGTGAAGCGCAATGGGCAGCGACTGCTCGTTGACGCGCCATAATTCCTGAAAGAGAAACTCGGCCTGGCTGCGGGTGTTGACGAATAGAAGGGTCGTCTCGTGGCGCGCTATTTCCTGATAAATCTCGCCCATCGCATGTCTGGCGGAATGCCCGGCCCAGGGGATCCGTTCTTGCGTTTTCAGGATGGCGATATCGGGCGCGGCCCCTTCGGTCACGCAAACCAATTGTGCCTGAGATAATGGATCATGCGACGGCATCAGCCAGCGGCACAGGCCCAGCGGATCAGACACAGTTGCCGACAATCCGATGGTTTGCAGGCCGGGCCGCAACCGCGCCAGCCGCGCCAGAGCAAGTGAGAGAAGGTGTCCGCGCTTGGATGTGACCAGCGAGTGCAGCTCGTCGAAGATGACGTACTTCAAATCGGCAAAGAAGCTCGCTGCTTCTCTGGATGCGAGCAGCAGGGCGAGTTGCTCCGGCGTGGTCAACAAAATGTCGGGCGGCGCAAGTTTCTGGCGGCGGCGCTTGTGTTCGGGCGTATCGCCGGTGCGTGTTTCAATGCGGATGGGCAATCCCATCTCGGCGACGGGCTTGGCAAGATTGCGCTCAATGTCCACGGCAAGCGCTTTGAGGGGGGAGATGTAAAGCGTGTGAAGACCCTTCGAAAAGCCTTGGGGATTTCTTCGGCGACCGTGTGACAAATCAACGAGTGACGGCAGAAACCCGGCCAGCGTCTTGCCAGCGCCGGTCGGCGCGATCAGCAGGCAAGAATGGCCTTGAGATATCTTCTCCAGAAGCTCCAGCTGGTGCGGCCGCGCCGACCAGCCGCGGTCGGCAAACCATTTGCGGAACCGCTCGGGAAGGAGCGTTGTTTCGCCTGCGTCAGCCATGGGCAGTCTTGGCCGCAAGATAAAGCTGGCCGGTGATCGCCTCGATCCCGTCACGCCGAATTATCTCGATCCGGGTGTCAACAAGCGACAGGCCGCGCCCGGCCAGCAGCGACCGGATATACGGCTCGGAGTGGGCATGGCGAAGGGATGGGCGAAGACAAAACCGTTCTTGCCCCTCGAGCCTTTCCACCGAGAAGGCAAACAGACCGCCCGGTTTGAGCTGCACGGCAACCTGATCGAAAACGGTGTCAAGCGAAGGCAGATACATCAGCACATCCGCTGCAAGTATGAGGTCTGCAGTGCCAAGCTGCATCATGCCTTCAACCAGGTCAGCTTTTATCAACGACTTGTACAGGCCCTTGGCCCGGGCCCGTTCGAGCATCGCTGCGGACAGGTCTATGCCGGTCATCTCAGTGGGCTGGCGCGTCAAAGCCTGCGCCATAAGGCCGGTTCCGCATCCCAGATCAATTGCGTGGCTGAAAATCCGGTCGCCGCAATGAACGGATATCATCGCTGCGAGCAATGATGGCACACGATAGTCGAGCTTTTGCAAAAGCGCATGGTCGAAGCGGTCGGCATAGTCATCAAACAAGGCCTCGACATAAGCGGTTTGCGCCATATCGGGGATGGATTGCCCTTCAAGCAACGAGAGTTTCAAACGCGCGCCGAAACGGTCGGCGGGCGCCAGCTCCAGCACTTTCCGGCAAGCGATTGCTGCGGACTTTGGATCATTCGCTCTTTCAAGATATCCCGCGAACTGAAACCATCCTGCCGCCCAGTCAGGCACAAGCTCCAGTGTTTGGCGCATCAGGTCGGACGCGGCTTGAAAATCACCAGCCTCGCTCAACATGCGGGCATAGTCGGCGCGCTTGTCGGCAGTGAGGTTTCCGGACGTTAGGTTTGCCTGCATCGTGATTCCAATTGCGGCAATGCTATGCTGACACCTTATGGCAATCGCAACAGAAATCGGGATCGGGTTTTGTATCCAGGAAGACAAGCTTCCTCGCGAGGCCGACACGATTGCCGCAATCAAGCAGCTGATCCGCTTAAAATTCTATTCCTTGTCGACGCGCACCCGAACTGAATAAAGTTCGACCGGCCGCCCCTTGCCTTCGATATCCGGACTGATCGTTATTGAACCGGACGCTTCCGGCGAAACATCCTGCAATTGCGCCGACAAAAGATTGTCGCTGACTTGATTGTCGAGGCGGAAGCGCGTGCGCTGACAGGCTCCAGCGCCAGCAAGATCACAGGAGACTGACATTTGTCCGCCGTCTGCAGCTCTTGTGCCAGCCTGAATGTCGATGACAATCTTCTTTCCCCGCAAGGTATCAAGCAAGCCTTTGCCGAACTCCAGTGTCACCACGCTGTCGCCTGTTGCTCCCTCGCCTGGGGTCAAAAGCACATAGGCTTCGTTGCCTGCGCCTTGCAGTTCAGCCGAGATGCCTTTTCCCAGATCAAGCGCCGCAGCATCGGAAGGCCGGAAAACTGACACCCAGCCTTCATCAGCAGTTGAGCCTGAGCCGAGTTTTAAGACGCCGTCATCGGACGAGGATTCCGGTTGTGTTGCGGAGGAACTGATCGTCCCGCCATCGTTGACCGGGTCCAAAACACCGGACGACCAGATCAGCCAGCCAAACATCACGACAAGCGCAAAGAAGGTAACAAACACAAAGAGCGCAACGATGGGGCCAGGCTTGCGCGAATTTGTTGACCGCAAGCGGATCGAGGTTGGCTGTCTGGAAAGAATTGGTCGATCGGCCTGCGCCTTTGATGGCGCTGGCGGGGCTGGCTGCGGCGTTGGAGCAAATGCCTCGCCGGGCCGAACAGCCCATTCGTCTGGACTGTCGGGTTCAGCCGCAGGAAGAAATTCCTGCTCTACAGATACCGAAATGCGGCGCAAGCGCTCAATGCGGGCATGGCGATCAGCCGGGGTCATGGTTGGGTGTGCCCCAAGAGAGCGCGTCAGCGCAGACTCAGCTGACTGGTAAACATGTTGGCGAAACGCCGGATCGAGCGTTTCGCCCTTTTCCAATGCGTTTCGGATTGCCTTTTCGATAGGGTCCATGCCGGTCTCACTGATGTGGGGCCATATCAGGCTTTCTTGCCATCAGTTTTCGGTCCCCTATGGTCAACTCATAAGCGAAAGCTGGCGCAGTGCAAAGCCCATCACCAAAACAGTCAGGTGATGAAATTTGGTGATAGGGTTTGCACAAAGGCCAGCTTGCAATCGTGGCTGAAGTCCGTCATTTAATTGACGTTCGCGTAAGCGTGAAACAAGCCGGAGAGTTCATGTCGTTATCCACTTTGCTTGAAGGCCGCCTGAGCGTGCCGGCATTTGCCGCGCCTCTGTTCATCATCTCCAATCCGGCATTGGTGATCGCACAATGCAAGGCGGGTATGGTTGGTTCCTTCCCGGCGTTGAACGCCCGTCCTGCCGCGCAACTGGACGAATGGCTGCACGAGATCACTGAAGCACTGGCGCAGCATGACCGCGACAATCCGGACACCAAGTCGGCGCCTTTTGCCGTCAACCAGATTGTTCACCGGTCGAACGAGCGGCTGGAACAGGACTTGATGGTTTGCGCCAAGCGCAAAGTCCCGATTGTCATCACGTCGCTCGGCGCGGTGCCGGAAGTCTCAAGCGCCGTGCATTCCTGGGGCGGGATCGTGCTGCATGACATCATCACCAACCGCCATGCCAACAGTGCAATCCGCAAGGGTGCGGACGGGCTGATCGCAGTGGCAACCGGCGCCGGCGGACACGCGGGCACTTTGTCGCCATTTGCATTGGTGCAGGAGATTCGTGAATGGTTCGACGGGCCGCTTTTGCTTTCCGGTGCGATTGCTTCCGGGAAATCCATTCTGGCAGCGCAGGCCATGGGCGCTGATTATGCCTATATCGGCTCGCCATTCATCGCGACAAATGAGGCGCGGGCGATTGATGCCTACAAGGAGATGATCACGACTTCCGGCGCGTCGGACATTGTCTACAGCAACTATTTCACTGGCATTCATGGCAATTACTTGAAAGGCTCCATTGCCAAGTCAGGCATGGATCCCGACAAGCTGCCGGAAGCTGATCCATCCAAAATGGATTTCAGCAAAGCGGCGACTGGCGCAAAGGCCTGGAAAGACATTTGGGGCGCAGGTCAGGGGATCGGTGCGATCAAAGCTGTCATGCCGGCCGGTGATATGGTTCAAAGGTTTGCGCGTGAATATGCCGAGGCAAAAGCGGCGCTTTGTAAAGCTTGATCGCAGGTTTGGGACTTGCTTTTGAAAGGCGCTGCGATTATCACCGCCCAACTTCCGGGCGCAAGCCCGACGGGCCGCTTTAGCTCAGTTGGTAGAGCACATCATTCGTAATGATGGGGTCAGGTGTTCGAGTCACCTAAGCGGCACCATTCCCTGTAAACCCAAGCGCATGGCAACCAAACACCATCCGCCTTAGGCGCTATCTCCGCCTTTGGCGCGGCTTGCAGGCCTCATGATAGTTCGCCTGCCAGCGCCTTTCCAATCAGTTCACGCGTTTTATCAATGCCGAATAAAGCCACGAACGAGCCAAATCTTGGGCCGCGTTCCTGCCCAATGAGCACTTGGTAAATCATCTGAAAAAACGCGACTGACACGCCCGGACCGCCCTCGGGGCTCTTCTTGGCATGATCAAGGTAGCGTTCGTTTGTACGGGCGACGTCCAGCGCTGCATTCTGTATCATATCGCCATCTGCATTCGCTGGAAGATTGCCCAAAGATTTCGCAAGTTTTGACAAAACGGCTACTTCCTCCTGATCGGGCGCGCGGAAGATTTTTGTGGGCTTTACGAAATCATCGAAATATCGAATTGCGTACCCGACCAATTGATCGAGTTTTGGATGGGTTTGTGCCGAAATGTCTGGCATCTGGCGGGAGATAAAGCCCCAGAGCACATCCTTGTCATGGGCGTTTGACGCGCTGACCAGGTTGAGCAAGAGTGCATAAGTTACGGGCATGTCCAATTTGGGCGGATTGCCATTGTGAATATGCCATACCGGATTGGTCAGTTGCTGATTTGCGTCTTGCCTCTCGTAGGCTGCAAGAAAAGCGAAATATTCATCGACCGCTCGCGGGATCACATCGAAGAACAGCTTCTTTGCTGTTCTTGGCTTTTGGAACATATAAAGCGAAAGGCTCTCTGTAGGCGCGTAGGTCAGCCACTCGTCGATTGTCAGGCCGTTACCTTTGGACTTCGAGATTTTTTCGCCTTTTTCGTCGAGAAATAGTTCGTAGACGAAATGTTCAGGCGCCCGCCCGCCCAAAGCCTCGCAAATGCGGTCATAGACGCCCATGTTTGGCCCGTGATCTTTGCCGAACATTTCAAAATCGACACCCAAGGCAGCCCAGCGGGCGCCGAAATCCGGCTTCCACTGTAGCTTCACAAGTCCGCCAGTTACCGGGAGGGTCGTTTCCGCACCGTCTTCATCATCAAATGTGATCGTACCGGCAGAAGCGTTGACCTCTTTCATCGGCACGTAAAGAACGCGCCCCGATTTGGGTGATATCGGCAGGAAGGGAGAATAGGTTGCACGCCGCTCTTCACCAAGCGTTGGAAGCATGATTGCCATGACAGCATCAAATCGTTCGGCAACGCGCAGGAGAATGGCATCAAAGCGGCCGGATTTGTAATAATCGGTCGCGCTTGCGAATTCGTAATCGAAGCCAAACGTATCAAGGAAGCGTCGCAGCATCGCATTGTTGTGATGTCCAAAGCTCGGATACTCGCCGCCGAAAGGGTCGGGCACGACAGTCAGCGGTCGGTGCAGATGTGGCTCAAGGAAAGCGCGATCAGGCACATTGTCTGGTATCTTGCGCATTCCATCCATATCGTCTGAAAAACACAAGAGCCTGGTTTTCACCTTGTCTTGCGTAAGAACGCGAAAGGCATGCCGCACCATCGTGGTGCGCGCAACTTCGCCGAAGGTGCCGATATGGGGAAGCCCTGACGGGCCATATCCTGTTTCAAACAAAATTGACTCTGGATAGCCGGTCTTCTCATAGCGCTTGATGATTTTTTGCGCTTCTTCAAAGGGCCACGCTTTGCATGCCGCGGCGGCGGCAACGACTTCCGGCAGAATTTCGTGTGATTGAAGTGGGGACAGTGTCATGGTGATCCTGAAACAAACGGACGCAAACCGTCAGAATTGCCGCCGGAACCTATGGAACAGCTTCCATGCAGTCAACGTCGCCGGCAAACGTTTGCAAGAAAGCCGAGGCAAGCAAAATCTAGTCGGAAGAAAGAGCCGGCACGAACTGCGGATTCTCCGCATCTTAAGGTGTTCCCGAGTCCGCGCTGCTTGCGAAGGGGCGCTTCAAGTGTAGATTGGATTGCAGGTCATGCCAGCACAGCCTCAGCCTGGGCGAGCCGGTGGCGCACAGCCGAGCGACCCAGAAGCGCCATGCTTTCAAATAGCGGCAGCGAACGCGTGCTTCCAGTCATGGCGACAAACAAGGGCGGGACGACGACCCGCAGCTTGCGCTCCATCTCGGCGGCAATGCGTTCAACTTCAACATGGATGGACTGGCTGTCCCATTGCGGCAGTGTGTCAACGAGCGGCTTGACGGCGCGAATAATGGCCAGACAGTCCTCGGGGCTCAACTTCGTCTGCTCATAATCCGCGCGCTTGGCGTTGACGTCATTGGCGAATGCAAATCCAATCAAGCCAGGCAGATCGCTCAGCAGATTGATGCGGTTTCGCGCCAGTTCGAGCGTGCGCTCAAACTTGCCTTCGTTTGCCACCCAGTCTTTCACGACCTGAACAAAGGCTTTGGCGTCAAGCTTTTCGCGGATCCAGCGTGCATTCAGCCATCCCAGCTTGACCGGATCAAATACGGCGCCTGATTTGGACAGCATTGCTGGGTCGAATCTTGCCGACAGTTCATCAAGGTCCATCATCTCTTCGCCTTCAGCGGTGGTGACGAAGAACAGGCCTAGGAAATTGCTCAACGCTTGCGGCAGGTAACCGGCGTTCTGAAAATAGGACAGCGATGTGGGATTGCGCCGCTTGGAAAGTTTGGACCGGTCCGGATTGCGCATCAAGGGAAGGTGATACCATTCAGGGGCGGTCCAGCCAAAATATTGATAGAGCAGCAGATGCTTTGGAACCGAGGAAAGCCATTCCTCGCCGCGGGCAACGTGCGTGATTTTCATCAGGTGGTCATCGACCACATTGGCAAGATGATAGGTAGGCATGCCGTCGCCCTTGAAAATCACCTGCATATCGACGCTGTCATAGGGTATGGAGACCGGACCGTAGACGCCGTCGGTGAACTCGCAATTTCCCTCAGTCGGTATCTTCATGCGAACGACAAAACCAACGCCAGCGGCCTCGATCGCCGCAGCCTCTTCCGCCGAATATTTTAAGCAGTGGCCGTCATATTTCGTTTGCTCTTTCGCCAGCCTCTGATTGCGCCGCATTTCTTCAAGGCGCTCGTGCGTGCAGAAACATTTGAAGGCGCAACCCTTGGCGATGAGCTCCTCGGCATAAGGGCTGTAGATCGCCTTGCGCTCGCTTTGGCGATAGGGGCCGTAAGCGCCGCCCTTGTCGGGCCCTTCGGTCCAAGGCAAACCAATCCAATTCAGCGCAATCATCAGCTTTTCTTCGGCTTCCGGCGTCGAGCGGCTTTGATCGGTGTCTTCAACACGCAAAATCATTTCGCCGCCAAGCCGCCGAGCCAGCAGGACATTAAAGAGCGCCGTATAGGCCGTGCCGATATGCGGCTCCCCGGTTGGCGATGGCGCAATGCGCAGGCGGCTGTTGGTCATACGAATCTCGCTATGAATATGGAAAGCTTGGGACCGAAGCGGCTTCGAACTGAAAATCGAAGGCAATCGGCAAAATCCAGTACACGTGTGCTCCCGATGGTGCAAGTCGGCGGGACTGGCCGTCGGAAAGCGCCTTTCTGCCATACGCTGAACGGTGGACAAAAAGCTGGTTTCCACAACGCGGCGCCGCGCTTTCCTGGCACCCAAATGGTACTGGACAATACGTAACCAGCGCGTTAGCAACAGGTATATTTTCCTTTCTGGGGTCAAGCTGATGTTGTCGCACGAGCGTGTTTGGGCAGCGATTGACAAGTTGGCGGCACGCAAAAGCATGTCGGCCTCCGCGCTGGCAAAAAGCGCCGGTCTCGATCCGACTGCCTTCAACAAATCCAAGAGGGTGGCGGCGGACGGACGCCCGCGTTGGCCATCCACAGAATCGCTTGCCAAAATCATGGCGGCAACGGGTTCCAGTCTGGACGAGTTGTTTGGCTTGTTGGCTGGTTCGGCAAAAACCGGGCACGGCGCGCGCGCTATCCACATTCCGCTGCTCGGCTTGGCGCAAGCGGGCAACGGCGGCTATTTCGACGATGCCGGCTTGCCCAGCGGCGAAGGCTGGGACGAAGTGACTTTTCCAGGGCCTGATGGCGAAAATGTCATGGCGATCGAAGTCTCCGGTGAATCAATGCTGCCGCTCTACCGTGACGGTGATGTGCTTCTGGTTGACCGTTC
The DNA here is from genome assembly GCA_049696015.1 of Rhizobiaceae bacterium. GTDB lineage: Bacteria > Pseudomonadota > Alphaproteobacteria > Rhizobiales > Rhizobiaceae > JANMEX01. The sequence continues at coordinate 22,588 of JBAVTG010000031.1, forward strand.
AGCACAATGCCGCAAAGGTGACCGGGTCGTGGTGCGCACCCGTGAAGGCGAAGTGCTGGCGAAAATCTTGCAGAGACAATCTGCCAAGACTGTTGATCTGATCTCGCTGAACCCGGATCATCCAAATCGGAGTTTTGCGCCACAGGAGGTTGACTGGATGGGCCGCATCGTCTGGGCCAGTCAGTAACCGTCATGATGCGGATTGCCCAGTTCTTTTTGGCTGCATCACTGATGGCTGGCATCGGTTTCACGTTGGTGCTGGCGGGCAAAACAGTGGGACCACAAGCCGCCAAAGTGAGCGTTCCGCCACTCGAAAGCACAAAAATCCCAGCGGCCAACGCGCCGCCGATGGCCGAAGAAAAGGTCCACACAGTCAAAGCACTTGATCCGGTTGCAACAGCATCACGCAACGTTGGCGGCGGGATCGTGGCTTTCCCGGTAGCGCCGGACACGCTGTTAGAACGGATTGCACCGCTGCCGCAGCCGACCCCGCCCACAATTGCCGAACCAGCCAAGCCATTGGCAACAAGAGGTTTCAAGCGCTGGCGGCTGGTCTACAATTCGGTTGTGACAGCGGCCGGCATTTTCGAAATCAATGGTATGTCGCTCATCCTGCCGGAAATTGAGGCTACGGCGGCAAATGAGCAGTGCGTTGCGCCTGATGGGCGCAGATGGCCTTGCGGCGCAGTTGCGCGCACGGCATTGCGAAATTTTGTAAAAGCCAAAGCGATCAACTGCAACTTGCCCGATGTGCCGCCCGAACAGGCGTTCGTCGCTGAATGCCTGTTGCAAGGCCGCGATCCGGCTGAGTGGCTTGTGGACCAAGGTTGGGCGCGGGCGAAAAAAGATGGCCCCCATGCGTCGGCGGGGGAAAAGGCCAAGGCGGCCAAGCGTGGCCTTTTCGGCAATCCGCCATCCGGGGTGGAAACCATTGCGATACTGCCACGAGCTGCAGATGTGCAGGATAATCCCTAGATATCGGCCAAATCACAGCTTTGAAACTGGACACATGACCGACGGATCGACTGCGGCCAATTCAATCGCGCGGGCGGGCGGCTGAGGCACGATCAATAAAAGCTGACCGGGAAAAAACGCAGGAAGAGTTCGTCGATTTTCCCTTTTTTCTGCAGGGAAATCAACGCGCTGTTCAACTGTTCCGCCAAGGCGCGGTTTGATGCGGAAACCGCAAACCGCATCCCTTCGCCCAAAAACCGGTCAGAATAATAGGGACCGCCGACGAAGGAGCAACACGAGCGGTTTTCCTGCGACCCCAACCAGAATGACAAACGAAGCCCATCCCCGAAAATCAGGTTGATTCTGCCCTCTTGAAGATCGGCAAGCATGAAGGATTCTTGAGCGTAGCTGACAATATCGGCTCCTGGGAAAAACGCCTTGAGTTGAGCCGCAAACGCGGAATTCGAGACAACGCCGACTTTGGTTTTTCCAAGGCCTTTGTCCAAGTCGCCATCGGCCACTTTCACTTTGCCAGAGACGAAGCGGCCCGGAAAGCGCAGGAACGGCTTTGTAAAAGTGTAGATATCCTGATTTGCTGATGTTGGCGCAAGTCCTGAGATCAGAACATTGCCAAGTCCATTGCGAAAATCGCTCTCCAATTCTTCCCACTTTCGACCAGAAGCGATGCAGTTTGTCGTGTATCCCAGTTCCTCGCACACAGCCCGCGCAAGATAGACATTAAATCCGTTCAATTTTCCTGTGCTGTCCATAAAACTGAAGGGCGGATAGTCGATGGCGGCAAGGAATACCAATCCGTCAGAATTGACGGAAGAATCCAATTGCTGACCCTCGCCCGCGCCAAGAAA
>JBAVTG010000032.1:0-4592 GCA_049696015.1 Rhizobiaceae bacterium
GGTTAGTATCAGTCGATAGATTTTGGATTTTCTGCGCTGCCCAACGGGCGGATGAGGGGCAGCGCAGAAGGTCCGACAGAAGCCCCGTCTGGAGCCATGCCCGTGACCCTCACTGAAACTCCCCCCCATCCCGTCCGCTCCGGCCGCCAATCGCGGCGTGACAAGCGGGCAGGCGGACCGGTGGGGATCTATCCGCCTTACATCATGCGCAACATTCCGACCTATGACATCCTGTCGGAAGAAAACCTGCAGAAGATCGAGAAAACCTCCGACCGGATTCTCGCGGAAATCGGCATCGAGTTCCGCGATGATCCGGTGGCGCTGGACCACTGGAAGCGGGCAGGGGCGAAGATCACTGGCAATCTGGTGAAGTTCGAGCCGGGCCTCCTGCAGGACCTGTTGAAGACCGCGCCGAAACAATTCACCCAACATGCGCGCAATCCTGCCAAATCAGTCGAGATTGGCGGCAAGAGCGTGGTCTTCGCGCCCGCCTATGGTTCGCCCTTCGTGATGGACCTCGACAAGGGCCGCCGTTACGGCACGATTGAGGACTTCCGCAACTTCATCAAGCTGGCGCAGGCGTCCCCGGCGCTGCACCATTCCGGCGGCACGATTTGCGAGCCGACCGATGTGCCCGTCAACAAGCGCCACCTCGACATGGTCTACAGCCACATCAAATATTCCGACCGCGCCTTCATGGGTTCGGTGACAGCCGAGAGCCGCGCGGAAGAATCCATTGAAATGGCGCGCATCGTGTTTGGCAAAGAGTTTGCCGACAAGAACTGCGTCATTCTCGGCAACGTGAATGTCAACTCGCCGCTGGTCTGGGATGCCACGATGACGACGGCGCTCAGGGCCTATGCTCGCTCCAACCAGGCGGCGGTGATCGTGCCGTTCATTCTGGGCGGTGCAATGGGGCCTGTGACCAATGCCGGCGCCATCGCGCAGGCCCATGCCGAGACCATGGCCGGCTGCGCGCTGACACAACTGGAGCGAAAAGGCGCGCCGGTCATCTATGGCAACTTTCTCTCCTCCATGTCGCTGCGCTCCGGCTCGCCGACATTCGGCACGCCCGAACCTGCCATCGGCTCCATGGTCATCGGGCAACTCGCAAGACGGCTTGGCTTGCCACTGCGCTGCGCCGGAAACTTCACCACGTCGAAACTGCCCGATGCCCATGCAATGAACGAAGGCACGATGTCGATGCTGTCCGCCGTGCATTGCGGCGCAAATTTCATCCTTCACTCCGCCGGGTTTCTGGATGGACTGCTGTCCATGTCCTACGAGAAGTTCATCATGGACGCCGACTTCTGCGGCGCGCTGCATTCGTATCTCGCGGGCGTCGTCGTCGATGACAATTCGCTGGCGATGTCGGCGTTTGAGGAGGTCGGCCCCGGCAGCCATTTCTTCGGCAGCCAGCACACGCTGGCGAATTACGAGACCGCCTTCTGGGATTCGAACGTGGCGGACAATGAACCGTATGAAAAGTGGGAGGCGCAGGGCAGCCATGATGCCGCATACCGCGCCAACAAGCGCTGGAAGAAATTGCTCGACGAATATGTTGCCCCGCCGCTCGATGAGGCGATGGATGAGGAGCTTCAGGAGTTCATGGACAAGCGCAAAGCTTCGATGGCGGATGCGTGGTATTGAACGGATAAATTGCCGCCAAATGACTGCAAGCTGTTTTAACGATCTCGGTTGCATGACAGGGAACGTCATTGGATAAGGTGTGAAGTCTTGAAGTTCAAATCACTCATTCGCCCAATCGCCGGTGCCTCGCTTTTTGCCGCCGGATTAGCCGGAATCCTTTATACTGCAGGGTCTGCTGCCATTGCCCGTGTGCCTGTGGTCGAACTTGCCTTGCCAGCTGATTTTGCCGTCGAGCGAGTTGTGCTCAAAGCCGAAGGTGAACCTGAACTGGCGGGTTGGGTTTCACCGGGTACCGCCAAATGTGGCGTCGTTTTGTTGCTGCATGGACGCGGCTCCAACAAGACGGCGGTGGCAGAGCGGGCAAGGATGCTGCACGGCGGCGGAATGTCCGTGGTGATGTTTGACTTGCCCGGACACGGTGAAAGCGGCGGTGAAACCCGTGGTTTCGGCTACCAGGAAATCGGCGCCGTGGCGCGCATGGCCGACTATATCAAAGCGCGTTTTCCTGATCGGAAGACTGCCGCCGTCGGGGCCTCGCTTGGCGCGGCAAGCCTGGTGTTGGCGCAGGACCATTTCAAGCCGGATGCCTATGTGTTGGAGGAATTGTTTACGACATTGCAAGAGACAACCGCACAGCGCATGCGCCTGCCCCTGTTGAAGGATGCGCAGGCAAAGATCATGCTGGCGCAATTGCCCTGGCGTCTTGGTTTTTCGGCTGATGACGTACGCCCGCTTGACAAGATGGCAACCATTTCGAGCCCTGTTCTGCTGCTGGCTGGAAGTGACGATCCGTTTGTCGATCCTGCTCAGACACTGCGGATTTTTGATGCTATCTCGGCACCGAAACAGCTCTTTGTATTCAAAGGTGCAAAGCATCAAAACCTTCAGGCATACGATCCTGCAACCTACAAAACCAACGTCTTGCCTTTCGTCCAAAAAGCCATCTGCAAGCAATAGGCGGCCAATTCGATGCCTGAAACGCAGCTCCCGAGATTCATGACCGCCGTCTTGACCACCGGTCACGGCGGCTATGAGATGCTGCAATACCGCCAGGACCTGCCACGTCCGGAGCCGACGGCAGGCGAAGTGCTGATCCGCGTTGGGGCAGCGGCTGTGAACAACACGGACATCAACACCCGTACCGGATGGTATTCAAAATCAGTCAGCGGCGCGACGTCCGAAGGGGGCGCAAGCGACGCGGATGACGCTTCCTGGAGTGGCGCGCCTCTCGGATTTCCCTTGATACAGGGCGCGGATATCTGCGGACGCATTGTTGCAGTTGGCGAAGGCGTCAGTGCAGCGCGCATCGGCGAGCGTGTGATTGTGCCCACCATGCAGCCGGCGCCGGGCGGCGGGCCATTCGACACATTTACTGTTGGCTCCGAATGCAACGGCGGCTTTGCCCAGTATGTGACCATGCGTGCAAGCCAAGCCCATGTGGTGAACTCCAAGCTGTCTGACGTGGAGTTGGCCTCATTTCCATGCGCCTATTCCACGGCGGAAAACATGCTGCACCGGGCAGGGGCCAAGGCGGGTGAAACCGTCTTTATCACCGGCGCATCCGGCGGCGTTGGCTCCGCTGCGGTGCAGCTTGCCAGGCGGCGCGGCGCGACTGTCATCGCGCAGGTCGGTGGGCAAAAGGCATCTGCAGTCATGGCGCTTGGCGCAACAAAGACAGTGGATCGCAACGCCGATCTTGCGCGTGAAGTTGGCGCGCAATCAGTCGATGTTGTCATCGATATCGTCGGCGGCGGGCAATGGCCGAGTCTCTTGGAAATTCTAAAGCGCGGCGGTCGCTATGTTGTTTCTGGCGCAATTGCCGGACCGATGGTCGAACTGGATCTGCGCACGCTTTACCTGAAAGACCTGACGTTCTTCGGGTGCACGGCGCAGCATCCGGACGTGTTTCCGAATTTGGTTGGCTACATCGAGCGCGGCGAGATCAAGCCGCTGGTGGCCAAGACTTTTCCACTGCGCGATATCGTGCTGGCACAACAAGAATTTCAATCGAAACTGCACGTCGGCAAGATCGTGCTCGTCCCGCCGCAGGAATAATCCATGTCCAACGACCCGCTCCTCCAGCCGTTCCAGCTCAAGCACCTCACCTTGCGCAACCGCATCATGACGACGAGCCACGAGCCGGCCTATCCCGAAGACGGCATGCCGAAGGACCGCTACCGCGCCTATCATGTCGAGCGCGCCAAGGCGGGGATTGCGATGACGATGACGGCGGGGTCGGCTGCCGTCTCAAAAGATTCGCCGCCGGTGTTCAACAATGTCCTCGTCTACAAGGACGAGGTGGTGAAATGGATGAAGCTGCTCGTTGATGAGTGCCATGACCACGGCGCGGCGGTGATGATCCAGTTGACGCATCTGGGCCGGCGCACACGCTGGGACAAGGGCGACTGGCTGCCGACGGTCTCGCCGTCGCACAAGCGCGAGGCCGCGCACCGGGCTTTCCCGAAGCTCATCGAAGACTGGGACATGGACCGCATCAAATCCGACTTCGCCGACGGAGCCGAGCGGATGAAAGCGGCGGGCGTCGATGGCATCGAGTTTGAATGTTACGGGCATCTCCTCGACCAGTTCTGGTCGCCGCTGACCAACATCCTGCCCGCGCCCTATGGCGGCGCTCTCAAAAACCGGATGCGGTTTTTCTTCGAGATGCTGGACGCAGTGCGCGCCCGCGTCGGGCCGGAGTTCATCATCGGTTCCCGCTTCACTGCCGATGAGGATATGGAAGGCGGCACCACCAAGGATGACGGCATGCAGATCGCGCGGCTGTTGAAGGAAAGCGGCAAGATCGATTTCCTCAACGTGGTGAAGGGCCATATCGACACCGATCCCGGCCTCACCGACCTGATCCCCATTCAGGGCATGCCCAGCGCCCCGCATCTCGATCTGGCGGGCGAAATCCGCCGCAGCGTTGACTTCCCCACCTT
>JBAVTG010000033.1:0-9322 GCA_049696015.1 Rhizobiaceae bacterium
ATGCTGCCGGAGAAAAACAGGCCCGGGCCGGGCAGCAGGGCGCTTTTCAAAGCCCAGTTCAGCCAGGTGTCAGCGACGCCGAGCACAAACAGCAGCCCAATGGCGAGCACAGTGCCGGGCAGGGCATAGCCCATCGAAGCCATGCGCAGCAGAACTGTTATTCTGCCTGATCGCAAAACCCGGGCCGCATGCATGAGAAAAAGCGCAGCCAGCACAGTCGTGATGGCTGTCACAGCGCCGATGAGAAGCGAATTGCCCAAGGCGGCGTGAAACTGCGGCGCCATGGCCTGATCCAGCCGTTTGAGCGCAAAACCCAAGAGCACGAAGAGCGGTATGCCAAACCCGATCAGCACCGGCATCAAACAGGCAAACACGGCTCCCAAGGCCCAAAACCGGGAGAGCTTGCGCCTCGCCAAATGGACCCCGAAGCTGGAAGACCGTCCCGACGCAAAACGCATCTGACGCCTTGCATGGCTTTCGGCTGCCATGAGCGCAAACACAAGGATCATCATGATCAGGGCAATCTGTGCTGCCCCGGCCAGCGACCCGCGGGCAAGCCATGTGTTATAGACAGAAAAAGTAAGAGTGCGGACGCCAAGATATTCAACGGCGCCAATATCATTGAGCGTTTCCATCAAAGCCAAAGCGACACCGGCAACAATTGCCGGCCGGGCCATCGGTAACAGCACGTGGAAGAAAACCCGAAATGGTCCGGCTCCCAACGAGCGGGCGACATCGGCCACATTGCGCGCCTGCATCAGAAACACAACGCGTGTGGCGAGATACACGTAGGGATAAAGGACTGCCGACAAAATAAAGCCGGCGCCCCAGACCGACCTGATGTCAGGGAACCAGTAATCGGCGTTTGTCTTGAAGCCAAAAACCGCACGGATCGCTGACTGCACCGGGCCGGTGAAGTGGAAGAACTCGACGAAACTGTAGGCCGCAATATAGGCAGGCATGGCCACGGGGAGCACAAGCAACCACGCCAGCGAACGTCGGAACGGAAAATCAAAACTGATCACAAGCCAGGCACAGACAACGCCGACAGTGGCAGTCAGCAGCGAAACCAGCAGCATAACTTGTGCGGTTACCAACGCTGAAGCTGGCAGCACCGTGGTGGCCAAATGGCGTAAATCGTCGGTCCCGCCGCCGAGCGCAAGGATGGCAAGCCCGGCCAACGGCAGGACAGCGATTAAAAATACCAAACCGATCAGCACCAAGAGCGCCGTGTTGCGCTGGCGTTTTTGGATCGGCAAAGCCGTTGGCACGAGCGCTGTCACGCAGGCGCTGCAAACGCAACAGGCGCGCCTGCCAGGGCGCGCATGAGCTTTAGGGGAGGGGCGTCAGCTGCCCGCGCCGTCATCGAAAGCCACGCGGTCAACCATTTCGGACGCCGCTTTGCGGTTTTTGGCGATGTCGATGAGTGGCAATGCATCCGCCTTCAATGCACCCCATCCCGCGACAAGATCAGACGGTTTGACATTCGGGTCCACCGGATACTCGAATACCTGTTCGGCATAGATCTTCTGTGCATCGGGGCCGGCGAGAAACTCCATCAGTTTCAGGCCCGCATCCTTGTTTGGAGCATACTTTGCCAATGCCATGCCGGAAACGTTGACATGTGTCCCGCGGTCAGCGGCGTTGGGGAACAGCACTTTGACCGCGCCGGCCCAATCCTTCTGCTCCGGCTCTTTTTCATTCATCAGCATCTCGCCGATGTAATAGGTGTTGCCGATGGCGATGTCGCATTCGCCGGCAAAGATCGCCTTGGCCTGATCACGGTCGCCGCCTTCGGGCTTGCGGGCAAGGTTGGCCTTGACGCCCTCCAACCAAGCCTCGGTTTTTTCAGCGCCATTGTGGGCAATCAGCGAGGAAATCAGCGCCAGATTGTAATCGTGCTGTCCCGAGCGGATGCAAATTTTGCCCTTCCATTTCGGGTCGGCCAATTCTTCATAGGTGATCTCGTTCTGGGCAACGCGATCCTTTGAAGCGTAAATCACCCGGCCGCGCTTGGTCAGGCCGAACCAGTTGCCTGCCGGATCACGGTATTCTGCCGGAATGGCGGCATTGATTGCCTCATCCGTGACCGGTTGAGTGATCCCCTTGTCGACGATGGCGGAAAGACGGGCAATATCGACGGCCAGAATGACATCGGCAGGCGAGTTTTCGCCTTCTGCCACGATGCGTTCATCCAGTCCCTTGTCGAGGAAAAGCACATTGGTCTCAATGCCGGTCTTGGCCGTGAAGGCGTTGAGCACCGGCTCAATCAGCGGCGGCTGGCGATAGGAATAGATGTTGACGGTTTCGGCGGCCGCAATGGCCGGGGCAAATGCTGCGATGGCAGCGAAAGCGGTGGCAGGCAGGGCAACGCGGCGCGACAGGGCGCCAAAGGTCAGGCGATTCATGGTCTTCTCCTTGCCATCGGGGTTCAAGGCCCCGGGGTTTCGAGTTGCGGCAGGCAGCCGCCAAACCTGACTAAGCGCCATCGGCGAATGGGTCAACGTTTGATCAGATGCAAATCAACCAGTTTGGAATGTTTCAAACCGGAGGCTCGTGACCCGAGCGTTCAATCAGCCAGTACCCGGGTCGATGGAAAGATGATTTCCACGAGCGTGCCGTGGCCCGGCGTCGAACTGATGGCGAAATTGGCCCGGTTGGCTTCGACCATGGCTTTCGTCAGCGGAAGGCCAAGCCCTGTGCCGTCGCCGCGCCCGCGATGGAGCGCGTTGATCTGTTTGAACGGCTTCATCGCCTGCTCAATCTCCTGCGGGCTCATGCCCACGCCCGTATCGCGCACGCGAATTGCCACGCCCCCGGTCAACTCATAGGCGGTGGACACGATCACCTGTCCGCCAGCCCCCGTATAGCGGACGGCGTTGGAAAGGAGATTAAGCGCAATCTGCTTGACTGAGCGCAAGTCGGCGACAACTTCTGGCAGGTCCGATGCAAATGACGAGCGGATAATCACCCGGTTGCGATTGGCTTGAGGTTGCAGCATAGACACCGCTTCCCCCAGCGCCTCGTTCAGCGAGACGGCCTCAAAGTCCAGTTCCTGCTGTCCCGCCTCGATCTTGGAAATGTCGAGCAGATCATTGACAAGATCCAGCACGTGGCGGCCGGAACGGTTGATGTCCTTGAGATAGTCCAGATAACGCAGATTGCCGACCGGGCCGAAACGTTCCTCGGTCATCAGATCCGAGAAACCGATGATGGCGTTGAGCGGTGTGCGGATTTCATGGCTGACACGGGCGAGGAATTCGGATTTTTGCGCCGATGCCTGTTCAGCTGCGCGCTTGGCGGCATTCAGTTCTTCCTCGGCGCGTTTCCACTGGGTGATGTCGCGCAGAACGGCACAATAGCCGGTCGATTTGGTCAATTGCCCGATGGTCATGAACAGCGGAATAAACCGGCCGTGCGCTTCGCGCCCGATCACCTCGCGCCCGTCATTCATCAGACTGGCCACACCGGTGCCGGACAGATTGGCCAGATAGTCGTTAACCGTGCGCTGGCTTTCGGTGGCAAACAGAATGGCAAATGGCTTGCCGTTCAGTTCCGCCGGATCGAAACCGAATAGCGCTTCGGCTGATTGCGTGATGGTGCGGATGGTGCCGTCGCTGTTTATGAAGACCACACCATCGGTCGCCGTTTCCAACACTGAGGACAGTTCGGCAACTTCCTGCTTCATCGCCTCAAGCGCTGCGGCAACCGTTTCATCCGGTCGGGATTCTCCGGTCACTCCGTCCAGCGGCCGCATTGACAACAGCAGAGCATGCCCGCCCTTCCAGGGCACAGAATGGAGATGGGCACGCACTGGCACAGTCTTGTCATAGGCTGTGCGCAGCACGGAATTGAGATTGACCGATTGAGCTTGGCTGGCCGTCGGGTCAAACAGCCGGTCAAGCCCGCCTGCATTGCGGAGCGCCTCCAGAGATGCATGCCCGGTCAAATCAAAAAAAGCCTGATTGGCAAACAGCGGTGTCTCGCCATCATGCACAAGAATGGGCACCGGCAAACGTGACAGGATCGGCGCTTCGTCAACAGTGGCTTTGCCGGTTGCTAAGAGCAATTCGTCTGCGCCGCTCGCCTCTTGAGCGGCCGGGGTTGCATGCAATATCGTGTCAGACTGCGCATGGCTTTCGATCTGGTCAGCGGAAAACACGTCCACGCCGCCGGAAGCCTGGTCCAAGCGGTATAGATCGTCGATATCCTCGGCGCTGGCATCGATATCTGCTTCGGACGGGATTTCAATCGGGGCGGCTGGTTCGCCCAATTGCGAAGGCGTATGCGCAGCGAACAAGTCCGGTTCGATTGCGTCCAAAACCGCCTCATCGGAAACGCCGGAATGCGGCGTGCCGCGAACATCGTCTGCCGACGCGGGCATTTCAGCGGCAGCCAACCCTTCACGGCGCAGCCGTTCGGCAATCTCCCGGAATGCGTTGCGCTCGATTGGCGTCAGGCTGCCGTCTATTGTCTCGCCCTGTTTGTCGCGCGCGGACCGCCGCTCTTCCAGGTGGATGATCTTTTCAGATATATTGGGTGCAGGCTTTGTTTGAATAAGCTCCAAAGCAGGCGGTTCGCCGCGCCATGGATCATCCTCATCGTCCAGCAATGGCTGGAAGGTGTCTTCGACAGGCTCAGGATCTTGCGCTTTGCCTGAATCCGGCTGACCCGAAAGGGCAAGGCCGATCGCCTCGGGGTCATTTTCCCAATCGGCAAGGCGGACAATGCCAAAACCACGGAAGCCTTCGAACCTGCGTTCGCGGTCATAGATCGGCAGCGCCGCCAGATCGACCGGGACGCGCAACGATGTGCCTTCGACCGGCCAGAGAACGCTGCGGCCCGACCATGTGTCATGGCGCGCCAGAAGATCGCCGATATCGCCGGTTGGATCGAGCGCAAACACTTTTGCAACTTCGGAGAAAGTCCGCCCTTCGATATCAGCGGCAGAAGCGCCGACCGCGTCCGAAAATTCGGGTGAGACCGAATGGAAAAAGCCTGCTGCATCGATCTTCCAGGTAAAGCGCACCGGCGGCGTTTCCGCGTCGAACACCCGCAAGGCGGTTGGCCGCGAAGCGGTTGCAGTGGGTGCCGCTCTTCTGATCGGGGTCGATTCGTTGCGTCCGACAAAAGCCGACTCGCGTTCCACAGGCGCGGCAAATCCTTGTTCACCGTAGCGCCTGCCAAAGGTTGGAGCGGAAATCGGCTCTGATTGAGGGGCCAATGGCTCTGACTTATCCTCGACCACAAGAAGTATGTAGCGTGCAGGCGCATCCGCAATGCGTCCGATGCCGGCGGGATGAACTTTCATGCCGACGCGGATTGGCCGCTTGACCATCCGGTCGCGTTCAAAGGATGCGGCGGCGGCAAGCGCCGCAAGATCGCTCTCGCCCAAATGCAGCGAAGCAAAATCGCCGCTCGCTTCCAAAACCGATCCGGCTGCATCAAGTATCGCCGTGTGGCTGCCTTCCTGTGACAGGCCGTCAATTGCGTTGCGTATGCCGCCGGCAGCAACCGAACTGACCATGACTGCAGGCATGCTGCCAGGCAGACGGACTTGCGACAGGGTTACAGCCTCTGTCCGACTCGAAAATCCGTCCGTCAAACGCAGGAGCAGGCTGGCAGGCCCCGCCGACAGGTCCTGCGCACGAATTTGGCGGATTGCGCTGATGCCAAGTTCAGCATCGCCTCCGGCTAAATCGGCTGGATCGTCAAAACCGGCAAGCACTGCGCCCGGCCCGTTGGCAAAGATGACGGTTTCCAGATTCGAATCAAGGATGAGCACGCCATCGCCCGCGGCCAAACGATCACGGACGCCGTCTAGAACGGCAATGTCGATATAGGGATACGCCAAGGTCCGCTGGCCTCCTGCAAGCCACTTTCATTAAGACTTTGTTAATAGGCGCTGGAGGGCCGGTCGTCCACAAAAGTCGGCTCCCTGAAAAACCGTTTCTCTTGCCGTGGTTAATCGAAAAATGGTGCACTGCAAAAAAATGTTGCAATGCACAATAAGAATCGCTATATCGGGTTCATGAATAACCAAGCGGTTCAACCGGGCCGCAAAAAGGAGATGTAAAATGTCCAAGAAAACCGAAACCGATGCTTTCGCAATGCCGTCCTTCGATGCTTCGAAGGTCTCCGATCAGTTCCGTGATTTCGCCGAAAAGGGCATGGAACAGTCGAAAGACGCCTATGCCAAGATGAAAACTGCCGCTGAAGACGCGCAGAAGACCGTTGAAGAGACCTTCAAGTCGGTTCAGAACGCCGGTACCGATGTTTCGCTCAAGGCAATCTCCGCCCTGCGCGCCAACACCGAAGCCAGCCTGTCGCATCTGGAAGCCCTCGTCGGCGTGAAGTCGGTTTCCGATTTCGTCGAACTGCAGACCGCCTTCTTCCGCAAGCAGGCTGAAGCCGTCACCGCCCAGGCCAAGGAATTGCAGGACATTTCGACCAAGGCTGTCGAAAAGGCCGCCGCTCCGGTCAAGACCGCGTTCGAAAAAGTCGTTACCGAGTTCAAGGCTGCCTAAAGCAGTCTGACACAGTAGTCCCCGGCGCCGGTATCCTCCTCCCAATCGGCCCGGGAATCAGCTGGACGGCGTTTTATTGTCCGGCTAGAAATGAAGGCCAGGCTCCTCCCGCCTGGCCTTTTTTCTTGGAACATTCCCAAAGCGAAGCTTGCAAAACCGGCCTTTTGTCCGTAAGTGACGCCTCGCTGGAAGGGCGCTAATTCTGCCCGAGCGGCACGTGTGCGATTGTAGCTCAGTTGGTTAGAGCGCCGGATTGTGGATCCGGAGGTCGACGGTTCGAACCCGCCCAATCGTACCATTTCTTCAGGAAATGCCGCGCCACCGCCGCAAGGCCTCGATGAGCGAAAAGACCGTCGCGATCAAAACCAGCGGCGCGATCAGCACAAGATCGACCCGGATGTTACAGTCGCCGGGGCAGGTGCTCAAAATCCAGGCGTTCCAGGCAAACGCTCCAATCCAGGCGGCGATTGTCAAAGGAAAGATGACACTGGAGCGCCGGAAGCGCAGAAGCAGCACGAAAAACGCGCCGATTACGATCAAGTACAGTGCAAATCCCATAACTTCCCGCCTAGAAAAGCGCTCCCTGCGACGGCAGCGCCGATTTGGGTTTGGATTTGGCTGGAGCAGGGTTTGCGGACGTTTCCTGCACTTGCACGGACCCATCGGCAAACTCCAGCGTCAAATGCTGTCCTGCGCTCACCGCTGACTTGGCCCGAACCATCCTGTCATTTTCGTCGCGTACCAACGCGAAACCGCGCTGCAGGACACGTTTGTGGCTGAGTCCCTCCGCCAGTCGCCAGACGGCCGCAAGGCGCTCTTCTAAACGATGGCGGCGCGTATCAACCGCTTTATCGGCACGCCCCTGAATGGTCTTCAACTGCTGGCGGCCAAACTGGATTATCTGCGCCCGTGACGTCAGTGCTCGGTACGCGCGGTCTGCAAATCCTGAGAGCCGCTCTTTGCGCCGCTCCATCATCCGGGTTAAAAGAACTGGCTGCAGGCGCGCAGAGGCGCCGTTGACGAACCGCGCATGCTTGACGTCAACACCCGATTTCAATCCCCGCTCGAGCCGCGTCACCGCCTCGTCAAACCGGCGGCGCGGCAAGGCAAGCAGCATGTCGGGCGAGGGCAGGCCCCGCGCGCTGGTCGCCACCGCCTGCCGTTTGCGCTCAAAGGCGCGTGTGACGGCGCCTGACAGCCGCGCTGCCAGCGAGGCCAAAGTCGCCTCAAGCTCGGCCTTGACAGGAACAGCCATTTCCGCCGCGCCGGTTGGAGTTGGCGCGCGCACATCGGCGGCGTAGTCGATCAGTGTCCAATCCGTCTCATGACCGACAGCCGAGATTACTGGAATATGCGAAGCCGCAACGGCGCGCACGACAATCTCGTCGTTGAAGCCCCAAAGGTCTTCCAGCGACCCGCCGCCGCGGGCCACGATCAAAACATCGGGCATGGCAATGCCAAGGGCCGGATCCAGCGCATTGAACCCGTTCACAGCCGCCGCGACTTCCGGCCCGCAGGTTTCGCCCTGCACGCGAACCGGCCAGACGATGACATGAACTGGAAATCGATCGGTGATGCGGTGGATGATGTCGCGGATGACAGCGCCGGTCGGCGAGGTAATGACGCCGATGACTTTGGGCATGAAGGGCAGAAGCTGCTTGGCCGCGTCTGAGAACAGGCCTTCGGCGGCAAGCTTGCGCTTGCGCTCTTCGAGCAATGCCATCAGCGCGCCAGCGCCAGCCGGCTCGATCTGCTCGATGACGATCTGGTATTTCGACGAGCCCGGGAAAGTGGTCAATTTGCCGGTGGCAATCACCTCCATGCCTTCTTCCGGCTGGAACTTCAGCTTGGAGAACGAGCCGCGCCAGACCACCGCTTCGATGCGCGATTTGTCATCCTTCAGCGAAAAATACGCATGGCCGGATGAGTGCGGCCCGCGGTACCCGGAAATCTCGCCGCGCACCCGCACATGGCCGAAACTATCTTCGACAAGCCGCTTCAGCGCCCCGGAAATCTCCGAGACGGTGAATTCAGCGGCGTTGGAAGGCGATTCGTCGGTCATGGCACCATGAGCGGCAAACGCGCGGTGCCCGTCAAGCATCGGTTTTGAGCGATGTCGAAAACCATTTTGCAACCGATTGTCGGTATCATGCGTCCATGAGCGGAACCGTGCTGCATTACGACCTGCCCAATCCCGGTTTCCAGCGGGCGATCTTCACGATTGCCGGACTGTTTGCGCTGGTCATCTGCCCCTATGAATTGTGGCGCGGCGTCTGGCCGCTGAATATCACCACTCCGTTCTTCGGCTTCATTATGCTGGGCGGCATGAGCGTCGGCGCTGCGTTCGTCTGGGCCGGGCTTGGTTCGCCGTCTGGAAAGCTGGAGTTTCGTCCAGGTCTTTTGGAAGTCGAAAGGCAATTTCTGTTCGGTGCGCGCCGGACCATAGTCCGGGCTGCCGATATCAGATCGATCGATGTGATTGAAGATACGAATATGGAAGGCCCGAATGACTGGCACGCGGTCATCAATGTCAACGGCATGAAACCGCTGTACTCGCGGCCGCTGTCCACCAAACAAGCCGCCGAACGGCAAGCGGCGGAGTTTAGGGCGGCGCTGGGACTGTGAAGCGCGTTTAACCTCGCCCCGGTAGTGGCCCGAGGGGCCGGAGAGGGGAAGTCTGGTCAGCATTGCGCACCATCGCGCCTGCTCATCGCATCCGATCATTTCAAAGATCTGGGAAACAGGGCGTGTGGTCCTGCCTCTGTAATTTTAGTATGCGGCATCGCCACACACCC
>JBAVTG010000034.1:0-12849 GCA_049696015.1 Rhizobiaceae bacterium
GCCGTCAAGAAAGTGCTTCCGGACACGCCCGTCCTGGCAAACACCGGCGTCAAACATGCGACCGTCAAAGACGTGTTTGCCGTGTCCGACGGCTGCATTGTCGGCTCGTCATTGAAGATTGACGGCAGCACATGGAACGCTGTTGATCCCGAAAGAGCAAATGAATTCATGAGCTTAGTGCGCAAGGCGCGCGGGCAATGAGCGAGCGCGCGGTGAAGCAACGGCTGCGCAAGACGCTGACTGACTTGATGATGATCCCGGGGCTTTCCGGGCATGAAGGGCGTGTGCGCCGGTATCTGGCGCTCGCAATGAAAGAGCTCGGCTATACAACGCGCACAGACCGGCTGGGTAATCTGATCGCAACGCTTGAAGGCGAAAAGGCTGCACCTTCGGTGATGCTGTTTACCCATATGGACCAGCTCGGGTTTGTGGTGCGCAAGATCGAGCCGGACGGGTTCATCCGGCTTGAGCGGCTGGGCGGCGTGCCGGAACGGGCGTTGCCGTCGCAAGCGGTCATCATCTGCGTCGGCGAGGGACGCGATGTTCCCGGTTTGATTGCCAACAAGAGCCATCACGCGACAACGCCGGAAGAAAAGTTCAAGGTCGTTCCTTACATGGACCTTTACGTTGACGCAGGCTTCCAAAGCGCAGCGGAAGCCGCAGAGGCTGGCGTCAAGATCGGGTTGCCCGTGGTGTACCGCCCGCAAGCGTTTGCCCTTGGCAGTGACCGGATCGCCGGCACGTCAGTGGACGACCGCGCCGGCTGCGCTGTCGTTCTTGAGGTTGCCCACGCGTTCAAGACCTCGAAGAAACATCCGACTGTGCATTTTGTCTTTTCGGTTCAGGAAGAATTCAACCTGCGCGGCGCGGTGACAGCGGCGCAGGTCCTGATGCCCGATATCGCCATCCAGCTGGATCTGCTTTTGGCCACCGATACGCCGGAAATGGGGTATCGCGGCGACATCAAGATGGGGGCGGGGCCTGCTATGAGCCTCTACTCCTTCCACGGCCGCGGGACACTCAATGGCACCATTCCGCATCCAGCGCTGGTTCAGCTCTTTGATGAAACCGCAGCCGGTCTCAACATCAATCTGCAACGCAGCGCCCACACCGGCGCGCTGACGGATTCGTCCTATGTGCAACTGGTCGGCGGCGGTGTCGCTTCGATCGATGTCGGCTTTCCAATGCGTTATTCGCATTCCTCGCTGGAGGTTTGCGATCTGAATGATCTGGCCGCGCTATCGCAGCTTTTGTTCACGAGTATTGCCGGCATTGGACCCGGCTTCAGTCTCGACCGGGATGATTATATCGGATGAAGCACTATCTCGGCGTTGATGTCGGCACGTTCGAAACCAAAGGCGTCCTGGTTGACGAGGCGGGTGAAATCATCGCGCGCGCCCATCGCGGCCACAAGATGCTGGTTCCAAAGCCAGGCTGGGCCGAGCATGATCCTGACGAAGATTGGTGGGGCGACTTTGTTTTTGTGACCAAGGCTTTGCTGGCGCAATCGGGCATCGATCCGAAATCCATCCGGGCCATCGGCTGCAGCGCGATCGGCCCTTGCATGCTGCCGGTTGACAATGCGGGAAAGCCGCTGATGAACGGCATTCTGTACGGCGTTGACACGCGCGCGGTTGATGAAATTGCCGAACTCAATGCGGCCATCGGGTCTGAAACGATCCTTGACCGGTGTGGCAATGCGCTGACGTCACAATCGGTCGGCCCGAAAATCCTCTGGCTCAAGAACAATTTGCCGCAACTATATGCGCATACCGCCAAGTTTCTCAGTTCGACCAGTTTCATTGTGCACAGACTGACCGATCGCTTTGTCATTGACCATTATACCGCGGCAAACTTCAGCCCGATCTATGATGTCATAGCACGGGACTGGACCATGGATCTGTCCGCATCCATCGCCCGTCCCGACCAGTTGCCGGAGCTTCTTTGGTCCACTGACATTGCAGGCCACGTTACCGCCAAAGCGGCTGCGGAAACCGGCCTGGCGGCTGGCACGCCGGTTATTGCCGGAACCATTGATGCGGCGGCCGAGGCGCTGAGCGTCGGCGTCGTTTCGCCAGGCGACATGATGATCATGTACGGCTCGACGATCTTTACAATCATGCTGGCCGAGCGGCGCATCCGCGATGGCCGCCTTTGGTATGCGCCTTGGCTGTTTGAAGGCGAGCACGCGTCAATGGCGGGTCTGGCGACCAGCGGGACGCTGACCCACTGGTTCCGCGATCAATTCGCCAGAGAACTGGAAGCCGAAACGGCATTTGTCACATTGGCAGAGGAAGCTGCGGCTGTTGCGCCAGGTGCGGACGGACTTGTTTTCCTGCCGTATTTTTCCGGCGAAAGGACGCCGATCCATGACCCGCACGCCAAGGGTGTGATTTTTGGGCTGAACCTCACCCATACGCGGGCGCATATATACCGCGCAATGCTGGAAGGCATAGCTTGCGGGACTGCACATGTGGTCGATACCTATCGCGAGATTGGCCATCCGCCGGCCGTGATCTATGGCGTCGGGGGCGGAACCAAGAATAGGGTTTGGAGTCAGGCGACTTCGGATGTTTCCGGGCTGGAACAAATCATCCGTCAACGGACCCTCGGGGCATCCTATGGCGATGCATTTTTGGCGGCGCTTGCGGTGGGCGACGTGGCCAAGCGCGATATTGAGAAATGGAACAAGGTGGATTTCCGGATTGTGCCGGACGCCAAAACGATCAGCATCTACGACCGGCAATACACGGTTTTTCGCGAACTCTATCGCCGCAATTGCGATTTGATGGCGACGCTTGGCTAAGGGGGGGTGCAGCGGTGGCCGCAATATTCCGAACCATACTGGATGAGATAGGCGGGCCTTTGAGCCGCGTGGATTTGGCCCAAGTGGAAGCGCTTTGCGTGGCCATTGCCAAGGCAAAACGCGTGGTTGTCTATGGCTGTGGGCGCGAGGCGCTGCAAATCCGCGGGTTTGCCATGCGGATGTATCATCTCGGCCTCACGATAGGCGTTGTTGGCGATATGAACTGCCCGCCGGTCGAGGCAGATGATCTGTTTCTGGCTACTTGCGGGCCGGGTGAACTGGCGACCGTATCGGCGCTGCTCGGGCAGGCGTCAAATGCTGGCGGCAAGACAGCGGTTATCACAGCAGTGCCCAAAGGCAGCGCAGCCAAACAGGCGGATATGGTATTGACGCTGCCGGCGCAAACGATGGCGAGTGACCAGAGCCCTGAGCCGAAGAGTGTGCTTCCGATGGGCTCGGTGTTTGAAGGCGCACTGTTTGTCCTGTTTGAAATGATGGTAGCGCGGCTCGCGGAAATTCTGGCGGTCAAGCCTGAGGCGATGCGCGCACGCCACACAAACATGGAGTGAAAGCGTGCGCTTTGAGATGATGCTGCCGCACCAGATACGCATGGCGATTGCCAAAAACTGGCCCGTGGTGTTGCCGCTTGGCGTGCTGGAATATCATGGTGAACATATGTCTGTCGGCATGGATACACTGGCAGTGACCGGCATGCTGGCGCGGATCGAAGCTGAGCTTGAAATGGTGATTCTGCCGCCGTTCTACTACGGAGCATCAAGCTATGCAGTCGCGCCGCCGGAAGGAAACGGTTCTCTCCATGTCGATGGCAGAGTGCTCGCGCCATTTGCCGAGGAGATGTTTTACGGCCTGCTGCGCATCGGCTTTCGCAACATCCACGGCTTCATCCACCATCAGAGTGAAAACTTTACCGCTGGAATGCCTACGGACCTTTCCTTCCGTTTTGGCGCACGACAGGCGATTTTCCGTTTTCTGGAGCGGGAACGCGGTGACGGCTGGTGGGGAAGAAAGGAGATGGTTGATTATTACGCCCAGCATGCCGCGGGCGCCGATCCGTTCAATTGGATCAAGATCAATCCCTTGATGTCAGCAGACATCATCGCGGCTTATCCATTTGACCACGCAGGCATTGGTGAAACTTCGCTGATGATGGCGCTTTACCCCGATGCGGTCGACATGAATCATGTGGGCGGGAATGCCGGCTGGTATACGGTCAACGCTGGGGATGCCAGCGCCGAGCTTGGCGAACGGGGTGTCGCGCTTGTCCGCGAGCGCATTCTCTCGATCTTGCGGCAGTAGTCCGGCTACTTCACGGCGCCGGCAGTCATCCCCTTGATCAGGTAACGTTCGAGAGTAATGCCTATGATTGCCAGCGGCGCAATTGCTGCGGTCGACAGGGCAGCCATCGACCACCAGTTGATGCCCTGCGAGCCGGTCTGGCTGGCGACCATCACCGGCATGGTTTTGGCGTCAGCCGAGGTGAGGAGGGCGGCGAAGAAATATTCGTTCCAGCAGAGCACGAGCGCCAGAATGAAGGCTGCCACCATGCCCGGAAGGGCAATCGGCAGGACGATTTGCAGGAATGCGCCCCAAATTGACAGGCCATCCACCAAAGCCGCCTCTTCCAGTTCAACCGGTATCGAATTGAACTGATCGCGCATGATCCAGATGACGATTGGCAAAACCATCAGCGTGTAGAGCAAGATCAAGCCGATGCGCGTGTCGAGCATGGCGATCTCCTTGTACAAAACAAGGAACGGCAGGGCGAGCACGACGGGCGGCAATATGAGCTGCGACAGGAAGAAGAAAGAGATGTCCTCATTGTTCATCCAGAGGAATTTGTAGCGGAAACGGGTCAACCCGTAAGCGGCAAGACTGCCGATCACAATCGCCAGAAACGATGCGCTGACCGAGGTGATGACCGAATTCGTAAAGCGTTTGAGAAACTCCTCGCGCACGGTCGAGGTCTCGAAAATCGTATCCGGCGACAGGCCGAGCGAGCGCCAGCCCTTCCAGTCCGGCTTGAAATCAAGAAAGGGGATCAAATGCCCCTGCGTGACGTTGACAGCTGTTTTCATCGACGTTGTCACGGTCCAGTAGATCGGGAACAGGCATATGAAAGCCCAAAGCAGCAGCGCTCCATAGATGAACACCCGGCTTGTGTAAAACCGTGCGGGCGAGGTGATTTGCGAGTGGGAATATTCCTGTTCTACTGCGCTCATTGTTGATGCCCGGTCCTATGTGACATTGCGTACAAACCGGTTTGCCAGCTTGAGTAGCAGCGTGACGAAAACGATGATGATGATGAGGTAAACCATGGCCAGCATGGTGCCGTAGCCGACGTTCGAGCGGTCGCGGTACTCGCGGTAGATGAAGCTGGTCACCGAGTCCGTAGCCCCGCCGGGTCCTCCGGATGTGACAGTGATGATGATGTCGGCTAACTTCAGCTTGAAGATGATGCGCAAGATGACGGCAGTAACGGACACTGGCAGCATCAGCGGGAAGGTGACTTGCCAAAAGCTTTGCCATGCGGTCGCGCCATCGACTTTTGCCGCTTCGAGGATTTCGCGCGACATGGCCTGCAGGCCAGCCAACAGCATGATCATCATGAACGGAATAAAGGTCCAGGCGTCCATTGCCATGATGGAAATCTTGGCGATCCAGGGCGAGGTGAAGAAGGCCGGGTTTTCCCAGCCAAGGTAGCGCGCCAGCGTCGCTGCGGGCCCAAAGCGGTATTCCATCAGCGATTTGCCGACCATCCACGAGACGGCAACCGGCGACAGCATCAATGGCAACAGAAACACCACACGGAAAAACTTGCGGGCGCGGATTTGAGCGTTGAGCAGCAATGCCAAGCCGAAGGCAATGACATATTCCACTGCAATGGCAAGCACATAGAACACCATGTTCAACAAGGCATTCCAATAATAGGGGTCTGCCAGCAGCTGCCAAAAATTGGACAGACCGTTGAATTTCCGGCCTTCGAATGCGGACAGGTTCCAGTCCGTCACGGCTATGTAAAAGCCGAACAGGGTCGGGAAAATCACCAGCGCGATGGTGAAGAGCAGGGCGGGCAAAATGAACAGAGCCTTATAGCCGTCATTGCCGCGCGACAGCACCTGCGCATAGCCGATGCACACGCCCCAGCCGACATAGGCGTAAATCAGAGGACGCCAGTTTTCAAAACCGATGGAAGTGAGGCCTGATTTGTAAAGCGCTTCAAAGGCAAACATCGCAACAAAGGCGAGCGTGGAAATCCAGACAAGAATAGACCCAAGCCTTTTGCGCTCAGGGGTGACTGCTTGGTAGACATTTTCGATCACGCCGGTCTGAACGGGCGGCGCATTTTGATGAGACACGAAAATACCCCGTCAAAGGCAGTGAAACTTGCTTGGAAACAATCGCATCCCCCGGCAGTTTTGCTGCCGGGGGATTTGTTTGGTGTGAGTATCGTTAGCCGAGCGAGGCTTTGTAAAGCGCGATCTGTTTGTCGCGGCCGATCTGGTCAGTGATCTTTTCCCAGGCCGCCGCAATTGCATCTGCGCCTTCCTGGGCCGATTTGTACTGGCCTGCATAGATTTTGGCCAGTTCGTCTTCGGCAACAGAGTAATATTGGAAGATGCCCGGAATTCGCGGCTCGATAGCGGCATTCGGATGGTTGTACGAGTCGGCTTCAGACGACAGATAATCATTGATGAAGCCTTCGTCATAACCGGCTGCAACCCATTCCTCGGTTTTGAAATGGCTTTGACGGTATGGCTGGAAGCCTGACGGATAGGCAGCGCACCACAGCGAAATGTCCTTGCCGCCCAGATGTGCGGCAGCGGACCATGCAGCCTTCTTCTTCTTCTCGTCCGAGTCGACACGCGCCATCACGTATACACCCCAGCCGATATAGGCCATGTTCGGCGCAAAGTTCGGGCCTGAGGCCAGCTTGTCCCAAGCGCCTGTCTTGGAGTTGTAGACGTCGTCGGAGCCCGGAAGAATCGAGAAGCCGATGGTGTCGCCAACCACTGAGGAGTCGCTGGTCTTGGCGCTGGAGCCGATATCGCCCCACCAGGACAGCATCGAGCCCGTGCCGGCAAGAAACTGCTGGAAGCCGGTAGTTCCCGGATCAGCGTTCAGTTGGTCATTTGGCTGTGTGGGCATCAGGTCAAGAACGTCCTGAATGGTGCGCACCCAGCCCGGATTGTTGATGCGCGGCTTCATCGTGTCAGCGTCGAACAGCCAGGCTTTGTCATCCGGATGCTTTACCGCCGCCGTTGCGCGGCTGCCGAGGAAGTAGAAGCCAAAGCCGCCCCAGCCTTTAAGCGGATCGAGATAGCCGTAGGCGTCCTGACCGGCGATCTTCTTGCCCTTCAGGAACTTGGAGACGGCCTGAACCTGCTGCCATGTTGTGGGAACTGCCCATTCGCTGGTATTGCCTTCCGCTTTCCATGCGGCAGCCAATTCCGCGTCGGCGAAATAGTCAGTGCGGTAATTGAAGTTGTGGCAGTCGCCGTCAATCGAAATGCGGTAGGTCTTGCCTTCCCACGTGCCGACAGGCGCCTTGAGATAACCGACATAGTCGTCCATATCGATCTGCGCCTTGACCCAGTCCGGCATTTCCGAAGCAAGGCCCTTGCCGCAAACATCGCCTTCGAACGGCGCGCCCATTTCAATGATGTCGAAATCGACTGTGCCGGTGGCAATCGACTGTTGCAGCCGCGCGTTATAGTCGGCCTGCGCAAGGTCGATCCAGTTGATCTTCGCGCCGGTATAGGCTTCCCATGGCTTTAGAAAGCCGCGGAACAGGAGATTGTGGAGGTTCTGGTTGTTGAGGCCCATGAACGTCAGCTCAACGCCTGCGAACTCGCCTTCCTTGACGCTGGCTTTTGTGGCGGCGAGGCACATTTCTCCGACTTTCTGCCAGTCGGCATCTGTGGGTGAACCTTTGCCGACGCCAGGGATTTTCAGAATTTCCGCGCGGACATTGTCCTGTGCGCTTGCAGCAGTCGTCAGAGCGCCAAACACGCTTCCCGACGTCGCGGCCAAAGCGGCGATGCTGGCAGCGCCTTTCAGCAGTTCGCGCCGCGTTGCGCCCATGCGCACCAATTGCTCGTAAACACCAACTTTCATGACCCGTCTCTCCCATTGTCAATGATTGGTTTTTTGAAAGTACCGCCTCCCGCGGCGGGCATTCGATTTGCGTTTGCTCTCCCTTGAGTTAAGCAATATCGTACATGCGGCGCACGAAAATCCATGGATCGGTAAGCGCCGGTATTGCCTTCTCAGGGGGATTATTGACTTTACAAAGTTACCTGTCAACGTGAATTGCTAAGTCCAATTTAGCGATAATTCGAGATGGACTGTAGGGTTTTCTGCGCCTAACTTTCCTTACGATGGTCGATTGATAAAGTTTGCGGAGGGTTTGTGGCTCAGGTCAGTATCAGCAATGTGGAAAAGTCATTTGGGGCCGTGAAGGTGCTGAAGGGCGTCGACGTCGATGTCATGGACGGCGAGTTTGTCGTCTTGGTCGGCCCGTCGGGTTGCGGCAAGTCAACACTGCTTCGCACGATTGCCGGGCTTGAGCCGATCACGGCTGGCACGATCAAGATCGGCGAGCGGGTTGTCAACAATCTGCCGCCGGCCATGCGTGACATTGCGATGGTGTTCCAGTCCTATGCGCTCTATCCGCACAAGACCGTCGAGCAGAACATGGCTTTTGCCTTGAAGCTGCGCAAAACGGATCCGGCGGTCATGAAGGAGCGGGTCGACAAGGCTGCGGCAATTCTCGGCCTCGACAAGTTGCTTGACCGCTATCCGCGCCAATTGTCCGGCGGCCAGCGCCAGCGCGTTGCCATGGGGCGCGCCATTGTGCGCAATCCGCAGGTCTTCCTGTTTGATGAGCCGCTCTCGAACCTTGATGCAAAGCTTCGGGTGCAGATGCGGACCGAAATCAAGGAACTGCACCAGCGCCTGAAGACCACGACCATTTATGTTACCCATGATCAGGTTGAAGCCATGACCATGGCCGACAAGATCGTGGTCATGCAAAACGGCAATGTCGAGCAGGTCGGCGCGCCGCTGGACCTGTTCGACCGTCCGGCCAACGTCTTTGTCGCCGGCTTCATCGGCTCGCCTTCGATGAATATTCTCAGTGGCAAAGTGGAAGTTTCCGGCGGCAAGCGTCATGTCATGATTGGCGACATGCGGCTGCCATTTGGCAAGGATATTGCTGTCAGCGATGGCCAGCCGGTGCTGTATGGCGTGCGGCCCGAACATCTCGAACTGGCGGCGGACGGGTTTGCGGCAACCATCTCGGTCGTCGAACCGACAGGTTCGGAAACCATGGTGTTCCTGCGCCATGGGCAAACCGAGATCGCTGCGCTCTTTCGCGAACGGCATGCGTTCAAGCCGGGTGACACTTTGACCTTGCGGCCGCGTGTTGAAATGGTTCATTTGTTTGATCCGCAGTCCGGGCGCAGGCTTTAGGCTGCGATTGCCGCTTTGCGGTTTTGCCGCGTCTGGAGGAAAATATGCTCAAAGGGATCAACCCGCTGCTCAACAGCGATGTCATTGGCGCGCTCAGGGCCATGGGGCATGGCGATGACCTGATCATTGCCGATACCAATTTCCCGTCCGATTCCGTCGCGCGGCAGACCCGCCTTGGCAGGCTGCTTCGCATTGACAATGTGTCTGCTGCCGAAGCTGTCAAAGCCATTCTCTCGGTCTATCCGCTCGATAGTTTTGTCGACGATGCCGCAGCGCGAATGGAGATTGTCGGCGCGCCTGATGAAATTCCGCCCGTTCAAAGGGAAGTGCAAGCGGCAATCGATGCGGCTGAAGGCAAAGCCTGGCCGATGATATCAGTCGAGCGTTACGCCTTTTATGAGCGGGCCAAGAAGGCCTATTGCGTCATCCAGACTGGCGAGCGCCGCTTTTACGGCTGCTTCGCTTTCCGCAAAGGCGTGGTTCCGCCGGATACAGTTTGAGGAAAAACCATGAGAAAACCGGTCGTCATCCTCGGCGTTTTTGTCGCCGACACTGCCTATCGCGCGGATCGCCAGCCGAAGATGGGCGAGACCATTCTTGGCCGGAATTTCAGTCTGGGACCGGGTGGCAAGGGATCGAACCAGGCGGTCGCGGCTGGCAAGCTAGGCGCAGATGTCACCATGCTGACGCGGCTTGGCGTTGATGATTTTGCTGAAATGGCGAAAAAAACCTGGAGTGAGGCGGGCGTGAAGTCGGTCATCATCGACACTCCGGAAAGTTACACTGGCGCTGCCTACATCTTCATTGAAGAGGCGACCGGCAACAATGCGATCATTGTCAGCCCCGGCGCGGCCTCACTCATTTCGCCTGCCGATATCAACAGCAATGAACGGCTGATCCGCGATGCGGGCGTCTTCATCACCCAGCTCGAGCAACCGCTTGATGCGGCGATCCGGGCGCTGCACATTGCCCAATCTGCCGGCGTGGCCACAATCCTCAACCCTGCGCCAGCAGCAGCCTTGCCGGACGCTGTCTATGCGCTTTGCGATTACATGACGCCCAACGAATCCGAGACCGAAGCGCTGACAGGCATGCCCGTGGTCACCGTGGACGATGCACGCAAGGCAGCAGATGTGCTTTTGTCAAAGGGAGTTGGCACAGCTATCATTACGCTTGGCGAAAAAGGCGTGCTCCTTCACTCGCGCACGATATCCGAACATGTGCCCGCTGTTTATGCAGGGCCGGTTGTGGAGACTACAGGGGCGGGCGATGCGTTCAATGGCGGCTTTGCTTATGCGTTGGCGGAAGGCATAGCTCCGCTCGATGCAGCGCGGTTTGCCTGCGCTGTTGCGGGGATATCCGTGACGCGCAAAGGCACGGCCCCTTCAATGCCGACACTTTCGGAAGTGCGGGGGCTGTTGGGCCGCCAAGTCTAATCCGCGCATATCAAATGACTGCACAGTTGTGCCTCGTGTAGATGCGCACCGGGGTGCGCGGCGGCGATTGCACAGCCGAACCAGAAAACACATTCCGCAAAGCGCCAAAGGCAATGGCCACTTCACGCTCCAGATCATGGCCGATGGCATAGTCCATGGCGCCCGTTTCGAGCAGCATACGCGAATTGGCATTCAATTCATGACCGATGAAAACCACCTTGCCCGTCAGGCCTTCGTCTTTGAGTGCTTGGGCGATGCCAAGATTGCCGGCGCCGACATTGTAAATGCCAACCGGCGCGCCGTGCTCAGCGATGTAGCGCCGCAAGTTGCCGTAGGAGGTTTCAAAATTGTCATTGGAGTTGACGCGCTCATCAACCTTCAAGTTGGGAAAATCGGATCGCAAAACCGAGCGAAAGCCCATCTCTCTTTCTGCCTGTCCGCGAAAGGCGGCTGAGAAGACCAGTAGAATTTTGCCTGCAGTCCCGCGCAGGGTCTTGCCCATCAAACCCGCGGCGGTTGATCCGGCCGCTGCTTGATCGGAGCCGACATAGAGTATGCGGTTGGAGCCGGGTATGTCAGTGGTCAGGCAAACAACAGGGATGTTCCTGCCCGTTACCGAGCGGATGGCGCGCGAGATGGTGATCTCTTCGCGGGCGACCAGAATGATGGCTTGTGCATCTTCGGCTGTCCGTTCGATCAGCTGGGCCAGCTGTACCGGCTTCACTTCGGCTGTCGCCACTGCCGAAAAGCTGATGTCGAAATCCTGATTGAAGGAAGCAAACCGTTCGATGCTGTCTTGAAGCGTCTGGTTGAAGGAGGTTCCGGAGTCCGCCAACACGGCCACGCGGCGCTTGGGCGCCTGGCCCGATGCATGCGAGGGCTTGCTCAGCTGCTCTATGGCTTGCAGCACTTTTTGACGGGTTGCCGCGCCAACACCAGATCGCCCGTTCAGCACACGGTCAACCGTTGCCGTCCCGACGCCGCTGGCATTTGCGATCTGCGTGATTGTCGGCCCTTTCCAGCTCATGGTCGCCTCGTTTGATGTGAAAGCCAGCTTTAGTCGATAGATATGTATGTAAAAGACATCAACGCAAGTCAATTTTGAAATTGTGCAGCGCAATATCGGCATATTTTAGAACATATGTTTCAATAATGGTTGAATTGATGCAAAATCAATCAATGTGGGTCTTCCACATGCAGGCTTGATGTGGTTCGTTTCAATTAGATGGAAAGTCGTCCTTGGCGCGGACGAAAATCCAGGAGGAAAGCACCGACATCAGATTTGGCCAGAGCGTCTTTGTGCGTTTGCGAAGCGGGTCCAGCCAGGTCGAAACAGGATGATTTGATGGAAAACCATCAACAAATTCCAGAACTGCCGGCGCCAATTATTGGAACAAATGTTCTATTAATGAGATTGCCGAAACAGAAATTCAATGTGCGCAAGGCGTTGGCCGTTGGGTCGATAAGCAGGCAACACGCAAGTTCTATCCGCCACAAGGCGACAATCAGGAGGAGACTGAAATGACAAGAATGAAACAGATGATGTCAGTGATGCTCACAGGTGCCGCATTGGCCCTTGGCGCGGTGACCGCACAGGCGGCCAATATCGCCGTGGTCGGCGGCAAGTCGGACGACTTGTTCTTCAACAAGATCAAGAAGGGCATGGACGACGCCTGCTTGGCTGTGGTGGCCAATGGCGGCAAATGCACTTATCTCCAGCTTCAGACCTATGACAACATCGGCGCGGACGCTGCGCAACTCGTGCGCACGGCGATCAGCCAAGGCGTTGACGGCATCGTGGTTCCGAACTGGGTTCCAGACGCTGAAGATCCGGCGATCAAGGAAGCCATGGAAAAGGGCATCAAAGTCATCCTGATGAACGCGGGCGGTGGCGACAAGGCCAAAGAGCTCGGCGCGATCAATTATGTTGGCAACGAAGAATATCCCGCTGGCCTCGCTGCCGGTGAGTATTATGCCGCCAAAGGCGTGAAGAACATCATCTGCGTCAACACGGTGCCGGGCGCTGGCAACCTCGAAGACCGTTGCAGGGGTGTGATGGACGGCGCTGCCAAGGCGGGTTCCAAGTCGACCCAGCTGCCCTTGCCGGCCTCAAGC
>JBAVTG010000035.1:0-40176 GCA_049696015.1 Rhizobiaceae bacterium
CTGTGGAAACGATTGCGGAACAAGCGAAAATACCAAATATTTTCAGTTACTCGCTTGGAAAACTGGTGCTGCGAGGGAGGATTGAACTCCCGACCTCATCATTACCAATGATGTGCTCTACCACTGAGCTACCGCAGCAGGCCTTTGAGTGCGGGCGGCTTGTGACACATCGCCGCCTGTTGCGCAAGCGCGTCCACCGGCGTTTTTGATTGGTTTGCAAATTCATCCAAATCTGGTGCAAGGATGATGCAAGGCGCATTTCTGCCAAAGGAAAACCAATGACTGGCGGGAAACTGAATGAGACGGCGCAGCGGCAGCAGCAAGACCGGAAAAAACGGCTTGCCGAGGCGCTGCGCGCCAACATTGCGTTGCGAAAGATCCGAGCCCGCAAGAAGCCTGTCCAAGTTGCGGATGATCAGTCCGCAGACACGGGGTCGGTGAAATCAGATCCTGAATGACCTCACCGGAAACAGCCGGTTGTACTTCGCCCCATTAGTGACATTAACCTACTGTCAACCGTCTTTCTTGAACCGGCGGCATCTATGGTCTATGGGGATCGCCTTTCGACGTTGGCGCACAGGGATTGCGCCAAATTTCCAGTTTAATGAGGGCCTGCAAGCCCGGACAGGTGGATTGCGATGGATCGCATCAAAATTATCGGTGGCCGCCAGTTGAACGGCACGATCCCGATTTCCGGGGCAAAAAATGCAGCGCTGCCGCTCATGATTGCCTCGCTCATGACCGATGACACACTGACGTTGGAAAATGTTCCACATCTTGCCGATGTTGAACAGCTGATCCGCATTCTTGGCAATCACGGCGTCGACTATTCAGTTAATGGCAGGCGCGAGCGCGACGGCTCGCTATACGCAAGGACGATTCATTTCACCGCCCGGGACATTGTGACAACAACAGCGCCATATGAACTGGTTTCTAAAATGCGCGCGTCGTTCTGGGTCATCGGACCCCTTCTGGCCCGCATGGGCAATGCACGCGTCTCTCTTCCAGGGGGCTGTGCCATTGGCACGCGCCCGGTTGATCTGTTTATTGACGGCCTGATGGCTCTCGGCGCGCAGATTGATATTGAAGATGGCTATGTCGTCACAAAGGCCCCCAAAGGCGGCCTGATCGGCAACCGTTTCACCTTCCCGAAAGTGTCTGTGGGCGCGACCCATGTGATGCTTATGGCAGGTTCACTGGCACGCGGCGAAACGGTGATTGAAAACGCGGCGATGGAACCCGAGGTCGTCAACCTTGCCGACTGTCTCAACGCAATGGGCGCGAAGATCGAAGGCGCGGGCACCCCGACAATTCACATCCAAGGCGTGCAGCATCTTTCCGGCGCCCGCCACCGGGTCATCCCCGATCGTATTGAAACAGGCACCTATGCAATGGCTGTGGCCATGACCGGCGGCGACGTCTTGCTTGAAGGCGCGCAGCCGGAACTCTTGCAATCAGCCCTCGATATTCTGGTTCAGGCCGGCGTTGAGATCACCACCGTCAATTCGGGCATCCGGGTCCGGCGCAATGGCGGCGGCATCATGCCTGTCGATGTGCGCACCGAACCCTTCCCGGCATTCCCGACCGATCTTCAAGCCCAGTTCATGGGCTTGATGAGCAAGGCAAAAGGCACGTCGCACATTACTGAAACGATTTTTGAAAACCGGTTCATGCATGTGCAGGAACTTGCCCGCCTTGGCGCAAGGATTTCATTGTCGGGGCAAACGGCGACAGTGGAGGGTGTTGAACGGTTGAAGGGCGCGCCGGTAATGGCAACCGATCTGCGCGCATCGTCCGCGCTTGTCATCGCCGGCCTTGCCGCCGAAGGCGAAACCAGCATAAGCCGCATCTATCATCTGGATCGTGGCTTCGAACATCTTGAAGAAAAACTGTCTGCATGCGGCGCTGATATCGAGCGCATTTCAGATTGATCATTGGTTTGTGTTGCGCTGCAGTATCGAAAACCCTAACTGGTAAGTCGCAACTCCAAGGCGCGGGATCATAAACCAGATGGACATGCTGAAACTTGCAGCGCTGGATACAGACGACCTGACAGTCATTTCCGCATGCATGCAGGATTCGGTTCTGAAAACCGGCGAGATCTCATTTGACCAGCGCGCAAAGCGGCTGATTCTGCCGGTCAATCGCTTCGCCTGGGAGCGCAATGGAATACGCCTTGCCATTCCAGAACGTCGTCGGGCAATTCTGCATTTCGACCGTGTAATGGCGGTCCGCTCTACCGGGATTGACCGGAAGAGACCGGACGAAGTGCTGGCTGTTTTGGCGATCCGGTTTGAACCCGCAGATGCTCCTGCCGGCCACGTGGAGATTGCTTTTGCCGGCGGCGCGACTTTGCGGCTCGATGTCGAGTGCATCGAAGCGCAGTTGAGTGATATGGGTGCGGCTTGGGCAGCCAAGGGCAAGCCCAAACACGGGATTTGAGGTCACTCAAGATGGTACAGTGGCTCAGGTCAACTGACGTGGATTTTGAAAAGTCTTTTGCAGCTTTTCTCGGATCAAAACGCGAAGTTTCCGAAGACGTGGATCTCATTGTCCGCGATATTATCAAACGCGTGCGCGCAGACGGCGACGCAGCGGTTTTTGACTATTCGCGCCGCTTCGACCGCATCGGGCTGACGGCGCAATCCATGGCGGTCAGCGCTGATGAAATCGACGCTGCAGTCCAGTCTGCCGACCCGCAAGTCATTCAGGCGTTGACGTTTGCCCGCGACCGCATTGAAAGCCATCATCGCCGACAGATGCCCAAGGATGACCGCTACACCGATGCGATCGGTGTCGAATTGGGTTCGCGCTGGACAGCCATCGAATCGGTTGGGCTCTATGTTCCCGGCGGCACAGCCAGTTATCCAAGTTCGGTTTTGATGAACGCCGTTCCGGCAGTCGTTGCCGGTGTTGCGCGGATTGTGATGGTTGTCCCGTCACCGGATGGAAATCTCAATCCGCTGGTTCTCGCGGCGGCCCGCATCGCCGGTGTATCTGAAATTTACCGCATTGGCGGCGCGCAAGCCATTGCCGCTCTCGCCTATGGAACGGAGACGATCAAGCCCGTTGTCAAAATCGTCGGCCCCGGCAATGCCTATGTTGCTGCCGCCAAGCGCCAGGTTTTCGGCACTGTCGGTATCGACATGATCGCCGGACCATCAGAAGTGCTGATCATCGCCGACAAAGACAATGATCCGGATTGGATTGCGGCTGATCTTCTTGCCCAGGCTGAGCACGATGTCGCGGCTCAGTCTATCCTGATCACCGATGACGAAGCATTTGGCGCATCGGTGGAGGCAGCGGTTGAACGCCAGTTGCGGCGTCTGCCGCGCGGTGCAATCGCCGAGCAAAGCTGGCGCGACTTCGGCGCGGTCATCCTGATGGCCGATCTTGAAGACGCAAAGCCATTGGCAGATCGCATTGCCGCAGAGCATTTGGAATTAGCGGTGGCGGATCCCGAATCTTTTCTGGATGGCATTCGCAATGCAGGCGCCGTTTTTCTGGGCAAGCACACGCCGGAGGTCATTGGCGATTATGTCGGCGGATCAAATCACGTCTTGCCGACCGCCCGTTCAGCCCGCTTCTCCAGTGGGCTTTCGGTGCTGGAATTTGTCAAACGCACCTCCATTCTCAAGCTTGGTCCCGAGCAATTGCGCCACTTGGCGCCTGCTGCCATGGCGCTGGCTTCTGTCGAAGGCTTGGAAGCGCATCGGCATTCGGTCGGCATTAGATTGAACATCGGAGGCCGGGATGGGCAATGACAAGCCAAATTCCCGTTTGATTGATGTCGTCCTCGATGACACGATTGGCCGCTCCACGCCAGATGTGGAGCACGAGCGCGCCGTGGCAATTTATGACCTGATCGAGGACAATACCTTTCAACCGGTGGGCGACGATGATCGCGGCCCCTACAAGCTTCAGATTTCACTCGTTGATGCCAGACTTGTTTTTTCTGTTGCCCGGGAAGATGGGTCGCCCGTCGTAACCCATATTCTGTCACTGACGCCATTCCGACGCGTGATCAAGGATTACTTCCTGATTTGCGAAAGTTACTATGAGGCCATCCGGTCATCGACGCCGAGCCAGATTGAAGCCATCGACATGGGGCGTCGCGGCATCCACAATGAAGGTTCCGAGACGTTAAAAGAACGGTTGTCAGGCAAGATAATCATCGATTTTGACACAGCCAGGCGGCTTTTTACGCTGATCTGCGTTTTGCATTGGCGCGGCTGATTGATGCAGAAGCTATCAAGTCCCACGTCAGCCGACCAAAAACGCAAGCCGCCCCGCTCGGTTTTGTTTCTTTGCGGCATGAATTCGATACGCTCGCCAATGGCCGAAGCAATCGCCCGGTCCCTCTTGCCTCGAGATGTGTTCGTCACTTCGGCAGGCGTTTACAAAGGCGAGCCGGACGGGTTCGTCTCGGCCATTTTGCATGAGCATGGCCTGGCAGCGCCGGATCGGGTTCCCCATACGCTGGACGAGCTTGAAGACGATTTCTTTGAATTGATCGTAACCTTGGCGCCCGAGGCGCATCATCGGGCCCTCGAACTGACCCGATCACAACCGGTCGAAGTCGAATACTGGCCGCTTCAAGATCCCTCAAAAGTAGCCGGTTCGCGTGATCAGATTCTTGACGCGTACAGACAGGTTCGCAACACGCTCGAAAACCGGATCCGGGATCGGTTTCTGGAAAAGTGAGCTGCCCAATTCACCGGTTCACAAACGAGGCTTAATCATATAGGTTCCGCGCGAAATTCCCGGGGGCAGGTGTTCCCGGTTTCGACGTTTTGAAAAAAGGCCACTGATGACCAAAGAAGAAGTACTCGAATTCCCGGGAATTGTCACCGAACTGCTGCCCAACGCCATGTTCCGCGTCAAGCTGGAAAACGAACATGAGATTATCGCCCACACTGCAGGCCGCATGCGCAAAAACCGCATCCGTGTTCTGACTGGCGACAAGGTTCTGGTCGAAATGACCCCTTACGACCTGACAAAGGGTCGCATCACGTATCGCTTCAAGTAAGCCTCCCGCCCGGAAAATGTCATGAGTGCCCTGCAAAAACTGATCCTCGCGTCCGGCTCGCCGCGCCGCGTTGAATTGTTGCAGCAGGCTGGTCTTGAACCAGACCGTCTGTTCCCGGCTGGCATTGACGAGACGCCTTTGCGCGCCGAACATCCACGTGCTCTGGCCAAACGTCTTTCCAGGGAGAAAGCAGAGCGGGCGCATGCGCTCCTGCGTGCCGATGAAACTGCGCGCGATGCCTTTCTCCTTTCAGCAGACACGGTTGTTGCCGTCGGGCGGCGCATTTTGCCAAAGGCAGAGGTGATCGATGAGGCAAATTTTTGCCTTCGGATGCTCTCGGGCCGCTCCCACTATGTATACACAGGCATTTGCTTGGTGACGCCGGGCGGCAAATTCCGGCAAAAACTGGTCGAGACAAAAGTGCGATTCAAGCGGCTCACGAAGGACGAGATTGATGGCTATCTTGCGTCAGGCGAGTGGCGTGGCAAGGCTGGCGCTTATGCGATCCAAGGGCTTGCCGGAACTTTCGTGGTCAAGCTTGTCGGCTCATACTCCAATGTCGTCGGACTGCCCTTGTATGAAACAGTAAGCCTCTTGACGGGCGAGGGCTTCAATGTCCGCCTGAAGTGGCTTTCAGCCGGTTCGTGATCAGCCATGTCTGATGATCAGTCCTCACCCAAAGTCGTGCCGCTTCGTCCCGCACGCCCTTGTCCTGAGTGCCGCCAACCCTCGTCCCGCGACAACTGGCCGTTTTGCTCCAGGCGTTGCAAGGAAGTGGATATGAATCGCTGGCTCTCGGGAGCCTACGCCATTCCGGTTCGCGACGATGAACTTGAAGATTCGGATACCCCGCCAGACAAGGCACATTGACGGCGGGCATCCATTCACCCTCTTTTCATGACACGTTGATAAAACAGCCGCTGAAATCTGGAACCGTGCGCCAATCATGAAACCGGTCACCATAGCCATTGTCGGGACAGGTTTTGTGGCCGACTATTATATGACGACGCTGGCGCGGCACCCGCAACTGAAACTGGCCGGAGCATATGATATCGATCCCGGTCGGCTGGCTGAATTTTGTGCCTTTCACAACATCACGGCTTATCCGGATTACAATGCGATACTCGCCGACCTGTCTGTCTCAATCATTGTCAATCTGACGAGCGCGCAGGCGCATTACGCCGTCTCAATGGCCGCTTTCGCAGCGGGCAAGCATGTCTATTCGGAAAAGCCGCTGGCAATGCAATTGGCGGATGCGCAGGACTTGATCGAGCTGGCGCGCTCAAAAGGACTGACGCTGGCTTCCGCCCCGGCCAATGGCCTCAGTGATGCCTACCAACTGGTTGCAGAAAAGCTTGCAGCTGACGCCATCGGCACGCCGCGGCTGGTTTATGCCGAGATGGAAGACGGTCCAGTGTTTCGCGAGAATTGGCAGGGTTGGAAAAGCCGCTCCGGCGCGCCGTGGCCCGGTGTCCATGAGTTTGAAGTCGGGTGCACACTTGAACATGCCGGCTATGCGTTGTCTTGGCTGGTTGGCCTGTTTGGCCCCGCCGACACGGTCACAGCATTTTCAAGTCTGGCGTTTCCGCAAAAAGGCGAGGCTTCAGAAGGGCACGCCTTGGCTCCCGATTTTTCTGTTGGCTGCCTGACATTCAAGTCTGGCGTTGTTGCCCGCCTCACGTCAGGCCTTGCCGCGCCGCGAGACCGTTCGTTGACAATACTCGGTGACAAGGGATCCATCACGGTTCGCGACCTGTGGGACAATCAGTCCGTGGTGCATTTGGAAGAAGCCGGCCAGCCGCGTCCGTTTATGCAAAAAGTCCTGCGGCGGGTTGAGGCATGGCTTGGCAAGGCACTGCCATTCAAGCTGGTTCCCGGCAAGCGCCTTGCCTACCCGAAGCGCGGCAAGGCAAATCTGCCGGCTTACCCATCCAAAATCGACTTTATGGCGGGCATCGCTGCGCAGGCAGACATGATCAATGGATCAGAGCCGGCTTTTTACTCGGATGCCGTGTCGCTTCACATCACCGAGCTGGCGCTTGCCCTGCACAATGCCAAAGACTTGCCTCAGCCTTACAAACTCAACTCTGCATTCTAAGCCTCTTCCACCGGTGCATGCGACATCAACAGGTGTATGGCGCGCAGCACCGCGGCGCTATCCCTGAGCGGCATCAGCGGGTGCTGTATCTTGCCCTCGTCCAACGCCTGCATGACGGCGTCCGCCTGCGCTGACAGGCCGGTTCCCTGAAGCGGAAATCTTAAGATCCGGTGTCCGGGGAAAGGCAAGCGTGCAAGGATTTTCGCAGGTATTCCAGATTTGAACGTGGCAAGCAGCCGCCGTGCCATCGCGCCAGAAGCAATCTCGATCCGCTCGGCGTGAATAAACGGATCAGATATCCGTATCGTTCCCTTAGTCCCGGCAATTTCAAAGCAGTTGTGTCTGTTTTCGTCAAAGCCACAGACAAGTTCTGCCACTGCATTCTTGTAGTGAAGTGTGTACCGGGCACTCATGTCCACGCCGGTTGGCGCTGCGTCCCAGCGGCCTGAAATCTTCATCGGCTCTCCAAGCAGATGCATTGACAGGGACAGCAGATAGACCCCGAGGTCGAGCGATGCGCCGCCGCCCAGCGCCTTGCTGAAAAACCGGCTTTCAGCATCGAAGTCCTTTTTCCACGACAAGGAGCCGGTGATGCGCTCAATCTCGCCGATCACGCCCGCCGCAATTGCCTCACGGATAGCGGCAATGCCCGGCAGGAACCGGACCCACATTGCTTCCATGGCAAAAACGCCATTGCGCGCCGCTTCCCGCGCCAGAACATCCACCTCCGGCTCGGAAGGCACCACAGGTTTCTCGACCAGAACATGCTTGCCGGCGCGCACAACACGCAAGGCTTGGCTCAGATGCACCGAATTGGGAGAGGCGACGTAGACAATGTCGACGCTTTTGTCAGATAGCAGCGCATCCATATCCGCATGCGCTTTTTCAACGCCAAGGCGCATCGCAAACGCCTCCGCAGTCTTCAGATCTCGCGACAGTACCGCGCGGAGTTTTGCGCGCGGAAGGTATTTGAGATCTCGTGCAAAACGCTCCGCGATATGCCCGGTGCCGATGATGGCCCATCCGTAGACTTTGCCGTTGAAGGATTTATTGCCCGCCACCCGTTCCCCGCTTTGGCAAACGCTCTGATTCTGCTTTGATTTGGTTAAACTAGCCGAAACCTGAAAGACTACAAACCCGGCTCCGATTTTAGGGCTTTTGCGGCTGGACAGGCGGGAATGTCATGCTATAACCCGCCCGCTTCCGGCAACACCAATCGTCCGGAATGACACCGGCAACTGCGGGTGGATCGGCTGCCCAGATAGCTCAGTTGGTAGAGCATGCGACTGAAAATCGCAGTGTCGCTGGTTCGATTCCGGCTCTGGGCACCATTCCTTCATTTCGAATTGTTTTCTTTTCTTGAACAAGAGTGCAGCCGCCCGGGTGTCGATGCGCTGCCAATGTTCGAAACCGCCCAACATTTTCCCGATATTGTGGAGCGCCGGGTCGAACGGCAATTCGGCTTTGCGGTTGGATTTGGGCGGAATGCCTGGCTCAATGCCGCGCGCTTTGAGCGCCGACCGGAACCGGTTGGCATCGCAGCCTTTGTCGCACGGCGGCGATTTTGCGTCCGTAACAGCGCCAAACATCCGCGTTGCGCCTTTGAAATCACTCGCCTGGCTTTCGGCGAGCAGCAAACCAGCGGGTGCCCCTGCGCCGTCGGACACGGAGGGCAATCTGAAGTTCAACCGGTCGTTGATCGTCTTGGGCGGATTACAGACCTTCGGCGCACCGAGCCAAACCGCGAGAAAGTGGATAAGATGGTTCAATTCGCAGCGTCTGTGCGTCGGAAAGCCAAATCACTGCTGACCGAATTCTTGTTGCAGCAGTGAATCAGTCTGCAAACCGAGACCGACAGCCCCGCCGCGTCATTTGAGGTTTGCTCCGCTCGGCGCACCCAAAACATGGTGCGCTGGGCATGGATGATTGTCTACATCGCCGGAAACAAAATCCGGACATTGTGTTCGTGTAGATGGAACCAATATCAGCATCTGAAATTGATTCGGTTGAGCTGGGAGAAGTCTGTCCACTGGCGCTTTTTATTTGAGTTCAAACAATTTCCACTGAATCTGGAGGTTTGACGCCCATGTTGCAAAAGCTTGCGCAGCTTATTGAGCGGCCAATTGCGCGCTGGGACGACAGCCAACCAATCAGCGCGGAAATATTCGGCCCCGAACGCTCCAAGCAGCACGCGCGGACTTTGGCAGAATCCCAGACGGTCACTGACCATCCGCGGCGGGTCCATTCAATCATCAATCGACTAAACGATAACGCAGCTGAGTTGCTGAAGTGCTTTCAGGAAATCACAAAGGCAATCAGCGACGGCAAAGCAGTCACACCTGCTGCCGAATGGCTGATCGATAATTATCATCTGGTGGAAGACCAGATACGACAGACCAGAGCTGATCTGCCTCCTGGATATTACTATCAGTTGCCGAAGCTTTCGACAGGCCCGCTTGCTGGACACCCACGGATTTTCGGCCTCGTATGGGCGCATGTCGCGCATACTGATAGCTGCTTCAACCCCGACTTACTGAGTGAATTCGTCAACGAGTATCAACAGGTACAGCCGTTGACGATTGGCGAGCTGTGGGCGGTTGCGATCAGCTTGCGTCTGATTCTGATTGAGAACCTTCGCCGCATTTCGCTGCGCATCGCCGCTGCCCGGCGCAACCGTGAGGAAGCGGACAGAATTGCCGATCTGGCCTTGGACCCGAAGGCGGATCAGTCAAACGTCGAGCAAGAGTGCCGCCGCCTGGACGATGCGGACCTGTCGCCTGCTTTCGCAGTTCAACTCATCCACCGGCTTCGTGACCAGGATGGTTTGGCGACGCACACTCTCAACTGGCTGAAACTGAGAATCGAAACGAAGGGTCGCACATTTGAGTCGGTGGTGAATGACGAACACCATCGGCAAAGTGCGGCCAACGTGACGGTCCGGAACATCATCACCAGCATGCGTTTCGTTTCAGACGTCAACTGGGAAAACTGGTTCGATGGCGTCAGCTTGATTGACCGGGAACTGCGCGAGAAGTCAGACTTTGGCGAGATGGACTTTCCAAGCCGCACCCTCTACCGCACAGCGGTTGAGGAGCTGGCCCGTGGATCAAACCATGACGAGCTTGAGGTTGCCCGTTCTGCGCTGAATGAAGCTGCCAATGCTGTTGGACAGAACAATTTGGCACTGCGTGACCCCGGCTATTTTCTCATTGGTCCCGGGCGAGCGGACTTTGAAGCAAAGTTGAAGTTCAAGCCTCCGCTGCTCCGCCGCGTCCGCGTGTTCCTGAAATCACTGGGACTGGCCGGATATCTGGGTGCGATTTCCCTGGTAACGCTGGCTGTCCTTTGGTCGCTGTTCGACTCCGTCTTGACGCCAAACGCATCTGGTATGCTCATTTTCACACTTCTGCTTGCGGCACTTCTGCCGTTGTTTGAAGCCGCATTGGCAATTGTGAACTTCGCGGTGACCCGGCTCTTTGGTGCTTCGATCATTCCGGGTCTTGCATTGCGCGATGGCATTCCATTGCAGTATCGGACACTTGTCGCGGTTCCAACGATGCTCGCGTCACGTGACGAAATTGCCGAAATGGTCGATCGGCTTGAAGTGCATTATCTGTCTAATTCGGCAGGCGAGCTGTACTTCGCTCTGGTCACCGATTGGGCTGACAGCGCCTCTCAAGGGATGCCAGAGGACGCGGGACTGTTGAACGAAGCATCGGCAGGCATTGCCCGATTAAACGCGCACTACGATACCAATAGCTTCCTTTTGCTGCACCGCCAACGCAAATGGAATGAGCTCGAAAACAAATGGATGGGCTGGGAGCGAAAGCGCGGCAAGCTGCATGAATTGAACCGCCTGCTAAAAGGGGCAACGGATACAAGTTTTGCTGTCATTGGCGGTGAAGTTCCTGAAGGCGTCAAGTTCGTCCTGACGCTTGATGCGGATACAAAACTGCCGCGAGATGCGGCGCGCAGACTTGTCGGAAAACTCGCCCATCCGCTCAACCGACCGGTCTTTGACGCGAGCTCCAGGCGGGTTACGAGTGGTTATGGCGTGCTGCAGCCGCGTGTCACGCCCTCATTGCCGACTGGACACAACGGTTCGCTTTTTCAACGCATTTTCTCCACCCCGCGCGGGACCGACCCTTATGTTTTTGCGGTTTCAGACGTTTACCAGGACCTTTTTGGCGAGGGCTCGTTTGCCGGAAAGGGCATATATGACGTCGAAGCCTTTGACGCTGCGCTGAGCAGTAGAATCCCTGAGAACACCATGCTCAGCCATGACCTTTTTGAAGGAATTTTTGCACGCTCCGCACTCGTGACAGACATTGAAGTCGTCGAAGAGTATCCTGACCGCTACACCGTGGCGGCATCGCGCCAACATCGATGGGTCCGCGGCGACTGGCAGCTCCTGCCTTGGCTGATTAAGCAGGGATTTGGAAAAACCAAAGGTGCAGACGAGCGCATTCCGGCCTTGGGGGTTTGGAAGATGGCCGACAATTTGCGGCGCTCGGTTACGCCAATCGCGTTTGTGTTAAGTTTCTTGCTTGGCTGGCTGTTTCTTTCGGCAGGCGCTGCGGTTGAGTGGACGCTGGCGATGGTGCTTGTCAGCGCTGTTCCGGTATTCTTGCCCGTGCTCTTTGGGTCTGTGCCCAAACGAAAAGGCGTCACGATCAAGAGCCAAGTCAGCTCCAGTATGGATGATTTTGGCCACGCTTTGGCTTATGTGGCCACGAGTCTTGTCTTTTTGGGCCATCAGGCATGGCTGATGGCCGATGCGGTATTCCGGACGATTTACCGACTGAAGGTCAGCGGCAAGAACATGCTGGAGTGGACAACTGCGGCGCAAGCCGCATCCAGTCCGACACCAGGCATTGGCAATCTCTCCCGCATCATGATGGGCAGCCTTGTCATGGGACTTGCCGCGCTCGCGATTGCAATTGCGCGAGCAGACAGCGGGTCAGCAGCAATAGTTCCGTTTGCGATGTCATGGATCCTCGCGCCATTCATGGCACACTGGATGAGCCGGATCCCCAAGCTCGCTGACGTTGAATCGGTCACTCCTCAAGATATCAAAACGCTGCGTATGATGGCGCGCAAAACTTGGAGGTTCTTTGAGACTTTTGTCACAGCCGACGACTCGATGCTGCCGCCCGACAATTTTCAGGAGGTCCCCGATCCACGAATTGCCCACCGCACTTCGCCGACGAACATTGGCCTTTATCTCTTGTCCGTCGCAAGCGCAAAAGAGTTCGGCTGGCTGGGACGCAGCGATGCGATTATACGTTTGGAGCAAACGCTCGCCACAGTGGAGCGCATGGAAACCTACCGAGGTCACCTCTACAATTGGTACGACACACAGACGCTTCTGCCACTGGAGCCGAAATATGTCTCTACGGTCGACAGCGGCAATCTGGCAGGACATTTCATCGCTCTGGCCAATTATTGCGAGCACTGGATTTCGCAGCCGGCGGACGCGATGCAGACGTTGGACGGGCTTGAAGACGTCGTCAATATTTTGACGGACAGTCTGGCCTCCATCCCGGATGACAGGCGCAACCTGCGGCCGATGCGCAAAGCAATTGAGACCAAACTTGCCGCGTTCAGGGGAAGTGCCGCCAGCGCCAGGAAGACCCCTGAGCTGTTGCCGATGCGTTTGATTGAATTTGCAGTGCAGGCGACCGGCATTCAGTCATCTGTGTGGGAGCTTGATGCTGCGCTGAATTCCCCGGCCGCCCGCCAACTGCTGTCGTGGGCCGACACGCTGCGTGAAACGATTGAAACGCATTTCCGCGACGGATCAGCTTCGCATGAAGAGCTTATGGAGCAGAGGCGGCGTTTGGAAAAATTGGCAAGCGACGCGCGCCGGTTCGCGATGCAAATGGAGTTCGCGTTTCTGCTGGATCCGCAACGCTTGCTTTTTTCCATTGGCTTCCGCGTGCCCGAGGCCATGCGCGACGAAAGCTGTTACGACATGCTGGCCTCCGAGGCACGTCTTGGAAGCTTCTTTGCAATTGCCAAGGGCGATCTGCGCACACGGCACTGGTTCCGGCTCGGGAGGACAGTTACAGCTGTCAAGGGCGGCGCCGCGCTCGTTTCGTGGTCCGGATCGATGTTTGAGTATCTGATGCCATCACTGGTGATGCGGGCGCCTGTCGGCAGCTTGCTTGACCAATCGACGCGGTTGATCGTGCGCCGTCAAATTGACTATGGCAATAGTCTCAGCATTCCGTGGGGTGTTTCTGAATCCGCATTCAATGCCCGAGATATTGAATTCACTTACCAGTATTCGAACTTCGGCATTCCGGGTCTTGGACTCAAGCGCGGTCTGGCCGAAAACCTGGTCGTCGCTCCTTATTCAACTGGCCTTGCGTCCATGGTCTCGCCGCGGCTGGCGGCGAAGAATTATGGGCGCCTTGCCCTGCTTGGAGCGCAGGGCGACTTTGGATTTTATGAAGCGCTGGATTTCACACCTTCCCGCCTTCGTGCCGGTGAAACGGCTGCTGTTGTGCAGGCCTACTTTGCCCATCATCAAGGCATGACAATTGCAGCAGTGCTCAACGCGGTGAAGAATGGACAAATGCGTGACCGTTTTCACGCTGAACCGATGATCCGCGCAACCGAGTTGTTGCTGCAGGAAAGGGCGCCCAGAAACGTCCCGATCACGCTTGCCCGCGTCGAACATGCGGCCGGCAGTCCGGCCTTCGGGACACTTGCGCCAACCGTGCGCCGGGTGACTTTTGCTGAACTTGGCGCGCCGGCGCCGCACTTGATGTCAAACGGCACTTACAGCGTGATGCTCAATGCAGCCGGCGGCGGTTACAGCACATGGAAAGACATCGCGATCACCCGCTGGCGCGAGGAGAGTGTCAGCGACGATTTGGGCAGTTTCTTCTATATTCGCGAACCAAGAAATGAACAAAAATGGTCTGCGGGCTTCATGCCGACAGGTGTCAGGCCCGACAGATACAGAGTGTCCTTCAGCGAGGACAAAGCCGAAATCAGTCGCACCGACGGACCCTTCACGACGACTTTGGAATGTCTGGTATCGCCTGAGGACGATGCCGAAGCGCGCCGCGTGACCATCACCAATGGGGCTCTTTCTTCCAGAGACATCGAGCTGACTTCCTATGCCGAACTGGTTCTGGCGCCGCGCGCCGCCGACAATGCACATCCAGCTTTTTCCAAAATGTTTGTTGAAACAGAATACGTCCCGGAGATTGAGACATTGATCGCCACGCGGCGCAAACGCACGCCAAATGAACCTGGAATCTGGATTGCGCAGTTTTTAGTTTGGCAAGGCATGAAGCTTGGCGAACTTGACTATGAAACTGACCGATCGCGATTCATTGGAAT
Source organism: Rhizobiaceae bacterium (assembly GCA_049696015.1). Lineage (GTDB taxonomy): Bacteria > Pseudomonadota > Alphaproteobacteria > Rhizobiales > Rhizobiaceae > JANMEX01. The sequence goes on from JBAVTG010000035.1 coordinate 14,484, forward strand.
GGGCAGCAATCGACGAAACCCGCACATGTTCAAACGCGGCGAAGTATTGTCAAAGACGGTTGGCGCGGTCCTGGATCCTATTTTTTCGCTCCGTCTGACGCTGCGGATTCCGGCCGGGCGCCAAGTGAGGTGCACGCTTTGGACAGTTGCGGCGGCTTCGCGTGAGGCCGTGCTTGATCTCGTGGACCGCCACCGGCAAGCGGCCGCTTATGAGCGGGCTCAAACCATGGCTTGGACTCAAGCCCAAATACAACTGCGCCATTTGTCGATAAACCACGAAGACGCTCAACTGTTTCAAAGGCTCGCAGGGCATCTGATACACCCGCATCCGGCGCTTCGGCCATCATCAAAATTCTTGCAGGAAAATATCGGCTCGCAATCATCGCTTTGGCCGGTCGGCATTTCCGGCGACCGGCCAATTCTCCTGGCCCGGATCGATGAGATCGAACACATAGAAATCATTCACGAGCTGTTGCACGCGTTTGAGTACTGGAAAACAAAGGCATTTGCTGTCGATCTTGTCATAATCAACGACCGCATGTCGTCATACACACAAGATTTGCAGAACTCTATTGAAGCGTTTGTGCGCAGAAGCATTACACCAAAATCGAGCAATTCATCGATCGGATCAGGCGATGTTTTCGCCTTGCGCGCTGATCTTCTTCCGAAAGAGAGCCTGCGCATTCTGCCAGCAGTCGCCCGAGTGGTCCTTATGGCCAGACGCGGCGACCTCGCCAGTCAATTGGGCAGATTACCGGAAGCCCAAGCGCCCGTGCTGCTTCTTGAATCGGCCCCGCGCAGATCTTCACGGATGCCCGCCACTCAAGACCTCGGCGCAGGACGCGAGGAGTTCTACAACGGGTTTGGCGGTTTTGCCGAGGACGGGCGCGAATATGTCATCTATCCTGGCAGCGCCAATCCTACACCTGCGCCATGGGTTAATGTCATTGCAAATGAGAACTTCGGGTTTCAATGCGCCGCAGATGGGGCAGGGTACACCTGGTTCGGAAACAGCCGTGAAAACCAGCTCACCAATTGGAGCAATGATCCGGTGGCCAACCCGGCAAGCGAGGCAATCTTTGTCAGAAACGACGCAGATGGCACATTGATATCGCCCACCTTGAAGCCTTTGAATTCCGTGGACGGCACGCACAAGGCGCGGCATGGATTCGGCTATTCCATTTTTGAACGCCAGACTGACGAGCTCAAGCTGGAACTCATGCAGACCGTGCCGCGTGGGGATTCTGTGAAGATTTCACGTCTCAAGCTGACCAACCGCTCAGCTTCATCGCTTCAGGTGACTGTCACATTCTACGCCGACCTGGTCCTGGGCGCGCCGCGCGCGGCAACGGCGCCATTTATAACATCGGCCATCGACGAGGCCACCGGCGCACTGTTTGTGAAGAATCCGTGGAACATACAATCAAATGGTCAAGTCGTGTTTGCGGACATGGTTGGCCACCAAACATCCTGGACAAGCGACCGGCGTGAATTCCTTGGTGCGTTTGGCAGTCTTGCCAATCCTAAGGCATTGGCGCCCGGTGTCGTGCTTTCAAATCGCACAGGTGCTGGATTTGACCCCTGTTGCGCAATTCAGACAAGTCTGACGCTTGAACCTGGACAGACCAAAGACGTTGTAATTCTGTTTGGGGCGGCCGCGAATGAAGATGCCGCTCAGGCGCTGATTATGCGGACACGCCAGTCAGAACCGGAAAAGGCGCTTTCGGATGTGAAGGATGACTGGCGCGGAACGCTTGGCGCGGTTCAGGTCAAGACCCCCGACAGATCGTTCGATATCCTCATGAATGGTTGGCTTCTCTACCAGTCGCTCGCGTGCCGGATCTGGGCAAGGTCCGGCTTTTATCAAGCAAGCGGCGCATATGGATTCCGGGACCAATTGCAGGATTCACTGTCGCTTCTGTTCAGCCGTCCAGACATTGCGCGCGCGCAAATTCTGCGCGCTGCGGCCCGGCAGTTTTTGGAGGGAGATGTCCAGCACTGGTGGCTTCCCGAGAGCGGCGCCGGCGTCAGAACGCGGATCTCAGATGATATGGTGTGGCTTAGCAATTGTGTTGCCCACTACATCAAGTTCACTGGCGACGCGTCCATTCTTGACGAAATGGCGTCGTATATTGAAGGTCAGAATCTTGAGGCCGGAGCGCACGATGCGTTTTTCGTTCCCTCTCTCTCGGAAGAAGCGGGCACGCTTTTCGAGCATTGCGCCCGCGGGCTTGATCGCAGTGTGGCATCGGGCGTCCACGGATTGCCGCTGATGGGCACCGGTGATTGGAACGATGGCATGAACCGGGTTGGCGAAGGCGGCAAGGGCGAAAGTGTCTGGCTCGGCTGGTTCCTGCTTGCCACCTTGAAAGCCTTCATTCCAATCGCTCAAAAACGAAAGGACACTTTGCGCGCCGCGGCGTGGAAGGCGCGGGTGGACGGGTTGTCGGCCGCTCTTGAGCGCGAGGGATGGGACGGCGCATGGTATCGACGAGGGTTCTTTGACGATGGGACCCCGCTTGGCTCTGCTCAAAGCGAGGAATGCCGTATTGACGCCATCGCGCAATCCTGGTCCGTGATCTCCGGAGGCGCTTCCAACGAACGCGCAGTTGCCGCGATGGAACAATCCTGGCAGCAGCTGGTGCGCGCGGATGACGGTCTTGCGCTCCTGTTCACGCCGCCATTTGACAAATCAGCCCAGGATCCTGGCTATGTCAAAGCGTATCCGCCCGGAATCCGCGAGAATGGCGGGCAATATACGCATGGCGTCATCTGGTCGATATTCGCGCACGCGAAACTTGGCCAGGCTGATCGTGCGATGCAATTGTTTTCAATGCTCAACCCGATCAACCATTCAAGCACGCGCGAGGAAGCCGTGCGATATCGGGTGGAGCCCTATGTCATGGCGGCAGACGTTTATTCTGTGGCGCCGCATGTCGGGCGGGGCGGCTGGACTTGGTATACGGGTTCGGCTGGTTGGATGCACCGGGCGGGTCTCGAAGCCATCCTTGGCATCACACGCGAAGGCAGCAAATTGCGGGTCAAACCATGCATTCCAGCGCATTGGCCCGGCTTTGATGTCAGCATTCAAATTGGCTTATCGCGCTACGAGATCAACGTCTTGCGAAGCCAAGAGATGGACGGTTCGCTGCCTGCCCATGTCGTGGCGGTGGGTCCGGGTGAATTCCTGATTTCGCTCAAGGACGATGGAAAGGTTCACACCTTCGTTCTGCCGATCGCCGTTGCCTAGAGCGTGATGTTTTTGACTGGAATCATTGTATCGGGTTCTTTCGCGCCAATACCGGCGAAAACTCCCTCGGACGCATTTCAATGCGCCCATCGGGACTTTCCTTGGTCTTGCCGCAAAATCCCTCCGATACAATTGCTTCCACTCAAAAACATCCCGCTCTAGTGAGCACAATCGCCGGCTCGTAAAGCGCCGGATCGCTCACCCGCATGAGTGCCTCCTGAAACATGGTCCGGGCACCGGTCAGATTGATCAACTGTTTCGGCCCCGTCGCGCGCGATAGCGGCCAAAGCCGCGTTCCCTTGCCGCCTGCCATAATAACCGGCAGAATTCTGTCTGATGTTTTATGGCTAATTCACCGTGTCCCAGCTCCGGCAAATTCCACAGTCAACATAAGTCATATTTCAAACTGCTTACGCGAAGGACAATTGTCAGCGCAATCTCTCTGTGCACGCCAGAAAAATTCGATGAAATGCTATTCGATCGCGCGGCCCCGACCTCCACTATTGCACCCAATCCCCCATGCGGCCCAGGACCGGATCAAGCGCAAAGACGCGCGCATCCGCGCTTTCACGCACGACCCTGAAACGCGGTGATGCGAGAAGCGCCTGTTCGATCTTGTCAATTGATCCCGGAGGCATGACGCCCTCGGCGTCGGAATAGGCTTTCTGGCTGCGGGTAATGATCACAAAACCGGCGCTCCATTTGGGATCCGAAAGCCACCTGGCAAAAACGCCGACAGGGTCTTGCACTATCTCCATGCGCTGGTCACGGCTCTCATTGGCGATGGGAACATACTGGAAGAACTCATAATTCAAGAACTGAGACGGATAACTGCGCCCGCCTTCGATCAGGAGCGTGTTTGGCCGGGCCGTCTCGTAGAGCCAGCGGGTGACGGCCACTTCATCGCGTGAGAATGTATATTGTCGGTCCTTGCCGTTGTTCGCGAACAGGAACCCGACGCACAATAGGAATGCGCAACAGGCGGCGAAGCCTGGCACAAGGCGGCTGTGACCATGGGCTGGCGTTGGAAACAATGCGGCTGAGGCAAAAAACGCAATGAATGGCAGCGAGAAAAAATAGACGCGGAAGAGGATTTCGCCGCCATAGGAATTGGCGAACATTGGAAAGGCGGCAAGGGCGAGCACTATGGCGGGCCCGTCGCGGTAGCCCGCCCAGAGACGCCTCAATCCGCCAATTGCGGCGAGCAGCACAATGGCGGCGGAAGTCGCGCGGCCGATCTGAACCACCCAGACCTGCCCGGCGGACACAATGGATGTGTCGATCAGACGGTCGGAAGCTTCAAGCAGCCCTTGGCCGAGCACGCCAAGCTCCTCGGCGATATTGTTGGCGACAAACGAGGTTGCGCCATAGAGCAGCCAAAACACAGCCACAGTGGCGGCAAACACGGCATAGCCAAAACTGAGCCTGCCAATGAGCGCCAGCAGCGCCACGGAAAACACAAGCGCAATCGGCGTGAGCTGATGCGTGACGTTGATTGCAGCGATCAGCGCCAGGACGACAACCGCACTTGCCATGCGCACACCGGGGCGCGCTGACGGCCTGTCGAGATCGGGACCGCGTGAGCAGAAGTTGATAAATGCCGCAGAGGAGCGCTTCACCCAGCCTGCCGGGTTCGCCAGCCACGGCCGGGCGCTGCGCAGCGGCCCGAGACAGAGCGCGAGCACGATGAGATAGAGAAAGAACGCCGTCGCCTGTGGCGAAAAATAGTCTTGCCCGACCCAGTTGCCGGCAATGAACACCCAGCCCGCACAGGCCGCGAGGCGCGGGTCGCGTGTGAGGCGGCGATAAATCGCAATCAGCGCGAGGAGGAAGAGGGCGTTGTAAACCGGCGGCGCAAACCGCACGAGACTTGCAAGCTCCACTGAGCCAATCCTGAAAATATCTGCGATCCAGGCGGTCGCCAAGAACAGGCCGGGCCAGTTGTGGTAAGCGGGAAGAATTGAGATAGCCGGATCAACGCCCCCATGGCGTTGGATGTAGTCGATAATGCCGAGATGTTTCCATGTCCATGAATAGCGGAGTGCCTCATAGCTCAATGCGGGAGTGAGGTGCAGAACCCCGATGAGGGTGAAGAGATAGATCTGCGGAAGGGGCGTAGCGGCTGTTCTTGGCTGGAGACTGAGGAAGAAGCCGGCGGATAGCAATGCCAGCGACACCCAGATGGGCCAAGTCAGCAATTCCACGAGACCGAAATCAGTCAGCTCCGACTGCTTGATGCCGGGCAGCCCCACCAACCAGAAAACAATCGCCGCTGTCAGCATGAGCCAAGAGACAACGGCGATCGAGGTTCCGGCGGACCTATTGGTTCTTGCCGATGGCGGCGCGTCCAATGACCGGGCAACAACGGCAGCGGCGGGTGCCCCTGCCTGCACGTCAACCGGGAATTCAGGCGGCGTGGCAGCAGCCTTCGCTGCGCCAGCCTTGGTTTTGCCGGGAGTCCGGCGAGGCTTTGCTGGCTCGGGCTTTGGTTTGAGCGCTTTGGCACGCGTAGTGGATGGCACTCAATCGGCTCCGCGGCGTGCATCGACAGTATAGACTTTCAAAACCCGCTCGACATTCGATGCCATCCAAAGCCAGTTGGTGGCATAGGAGTCCGACTTCTCAAGATTGCCCGCAACATGGTGTAGCCATGCAAGGCCTATCAAAGCGCGGATTGCGCGGTCGTCTCTATACCACGCCGGCTCGACGGGGTTTTCATCGTCCGTAACGGAGATCCAGTCGATTTCCTCTTGTGTCCAAGACGGATCAAGAAGCAAAGTACAAACCGCCCGACCGAGGTCATCGCCGCTCGAAAGCGTTCTGCACGTCAGCGCAAGATTGCAGATGTCAATGCCGAACGGCGCGTCCTGGCTTGCCTTGTCCCAGTCAATGATTGCGCTGACTTTTGCGCTTGTCGATGTATCAGCCCCTTGGGGGTTTTGCACATCGCGGGAACCCGTCTCAAACAAGATATTTCCGGGACTGTAATCGCCATGGCCCAGTCCAAGACGTGTTTGCCGCCCGCTCCAGTAGAGTCGCTGCTCATGCCGGAATGCCGTGATTGCCGCCTGCCTGGCAGCTGCGCTCATCAGCATGGCGTGGGCTTTCGTCAGCAGCGCTGCAGGCTGATCGATCCACTTTGTCAGCCACGCCTCACCGATCTCGCAGGCCGCGGAAGTGCGCGCATGCAAACCGGTCATGGCGCGCGCGGCCGCTTTCAGTGCTGCTGGCTCCATACGCGCCCGGCGCAGCACGGCCCTCCCGTCTTCGCCGGGCAGAACACGCTCCAGCAGAAGCATTTCATCGGTTGACTGATCAATGCCAAGAATTTCCGGAAAGGCAATTCCGCATCCGGCAAGCCGGGAGTCTGCAGAAATCCGCCGGACCTGCTCGCAATGGCTGATCAGGGATATCATTCCGGACGAGGTGAGCGTGGTCTTCAAAACCGCGTGCGCTCGGTCTGGCAGCTCGCCGATGATGGCAGTCTGCACATCGCTTTGGGATGAGATGACTTGAAGTGTCTGCCAGTCAGAGGCGCCGGGAATGGCGCTTGATACAAGCAGGCTTTGAGCTTTGTGCATGTCGGTCGGAAGTGGCCTGAAACTGCCGCGGAACCGTCTGAACGAGGCGAGGAGGCGTGAGACAGCTGACGCCGTGGCCAGCATCCAGACAACAAGATGGTCCGCGCCCCGCGTGATGAAAACATGAACAGCAAGCCCGATTGCCACGGCGGAGTGCGCAATGAGCCAGGCCACCCCCATGCCGAATGCGCCCCACAGATGCACCAGCGGCGCCCCGAGCCCGATTGCCAGGATTAGCGTTGCGATCTGCACGACCGCCACTTTCACAAGATGGCCATTGGCCCGCGCCACCGCCAAATGTAGCGTGACCAGCGACCAGGGGACACAGGCGAGGCAAAGCACGCGCAGCAGGCCAGTTCCCTCCCGCGCATAAACCGGTCCGAACAGGCCCATGATCAAGGGCGCGCCCACGAGAATGATTGCAAGGGCTGCGGCCAGCAAAAACAAAGTGTGAACAAGGGCGTCGGAGGCCAGCAGAACGAGCCGTTCCTTTTCCACCACGCCTTCAGCCAAAAGCGAGATACCCATGGAACGACCTATCAGATACAGCGAATAGGATATTGTCCAGGCAAGATGGTAGTTGGCCGTCGCCTCAGTGCCCGACAGGTTCAAGACGAGGAGCGGGGCAGCGCCCAAGGCCAGCATCATGGCGACTGTGCCGGCAAAGTCCCAGCCCACAAAACGTGCCAGGGTTCTTGCGCCGATGTCAGAATTTGGCGCTCCAACAGTCTTGCTGTGCCGCCCGAGATGCACAAAAATAGCGGCGTTCACGACAACGACTAAGAGAGGCAGCGGCAGCACCCAGGCGAGAAAGATCGAGGATTGACGGAACGGAACACCCGCGAGAGCGACAAGCAGAGCGATCTTCATGAGCGCGTAGACGGCGTTTTCGAGCGGAATCCAAGACGATTGACGCAATCCCGCAAGCACCCCGTCCTGAAGCACAAACAGTGTCCATACCGTCACGGAGGCAATGAAGAGAGAGGCGGTTTGCCAGTCATTGCCGAGGAAACTCAGTTTAGGGGCAATGCTTGTGACGCCAAGGACAAAGACCGAAGAGAAGACTGCCGCCGCCGCAACTGCTGCGCCGTAGGAGCGCGCAATCAGCTTTGCCGATCTGTCATTGGCCACGGGCAGAAAACGGTTCAGCACGTTGCCGAGATTGAGCTGCGCTATGTTGCCAAGGGTCAGCAACATGGAGAGCAGGGCCGCCGCAAGGCCCACCTGTTCAGGCGGATAGTAGTGCGCGGCGAGAATCCAGAAAATCAGTCCGAGTACAGACGTGATGCCTGCGCTCATCACAAGCGCATAGCCATTGCGCGTCAAGGGAGAACCAAGCGCGAGAAGCGCCGGCGCCAGAAATTTCATCAGGCGGCCCTTCTGAGGCCCCGGACTGAGAACTGCTTTGCCAGCCTGCACGTTCATTGGTTTTCACGCTGCCAGACACGCACATAATCAATCAGGAAGTCAGCCGGGAACTTGGTGTTGCGGTCCGGCTGGCCCGGCCAGTTTCCACCGACAGCGAGATTAATCAAAAGGTACATCGGTTCGTTTGGAATGCCATCCGGATTGTCCTTCCGCCACACCTCTTTGCCGTCCAGATACCAAATGATGGCGTCCGCTTCCCATGTCAGGCCGTAGACATGCCAGCCTTTGGCGAGGTCGACGGTCTTGACGTCTTCTCCAACGCTCTTCCGTTCGCCGCTCGCTGTCTGGGTATGAAGATGCATGCGCAAGAGTGTGGGCGTGTGCCCCAGCACTTCCATGATATCGATTTCCGGGCGAGACTCGCGGCTGGTGGGGAGCATCCAGAGTGCTGGCCAAAGCCCCTTGCCTGCCGGAATTTTCGCACGCATTTCGACATGGCCAAAATGAAATTCGAAGCGGGATTTGCGCGGAAGTTCGCTGTAATCAACGCCGGTGGTGACCATGCCCGAGGTATATTTGAAGACCTGGCCTTTGTAGCCTGTTACCGTTTCCGGCTGCGCACGGAGCCGCAAATTTCCATTCGATATTCTTACGTTGCCCGGCTGATACCACTGCAGTTCCTTGTTGCCGAGATTGCTGCAGCCCCTGTCGTTCCACCAATAACATGTGGTCCATTTGGCGGGGCTTAACTCCGCTTCATCAAATTCTTCGGTGAAGATGCTTTTCCAAATCCCGGCGGCAAACGGCGCGTCGCTGCTGCGGTCCGTGTTAGCCGCTTGGGCCGACACCGCCAAGGCCGACTGCACACATAGTATGAGACAGCGCAACTTAGTCATCGCGAAACCCGATTACGCGCTTCACAGCATTTCGGATGGCGCGGTCCATACGCCTGATCGGCAACCGTTCGCGCCGGTATTCCGCATATTGAATCGGCTCGGCGCCAAACTGCGACTTGAATTTGGCTAGCGACGCTAAGTTGCCGGTCTCGCCCATATGATAATGGCTGCAGCCCGCAGCGCAGGCGTCTTCTATAGCTCTGTAGTGCAAAAGATAATTTGCATGGGTTGGCCTGGCGAATTCCTCGATCATGGCCCCGCGCGTATAGTGCGCCTCCTTGTCCCGAAGCACCAGTATTGCCGCGATGGGTTTGCCGTCCAGCTTTGCAAGCCAAATCCGAAATGCAGTTCCGCTGGCAGCCATTGCTAGAAACTTTGCTTCGGGGTCGCGGCGCAATCCGCGCCAGCGCGCCAAGGCTATGGGCTCTCCCTGACGTTTGGCCCACCGTTCAAATGAGCGCCTCAGCAAGGTATGGAAATCCGCAATCAACGCGCTGTCCGAGCCACTGATAACCTCAAGCCCGGCTTTCTCAGCGCGGCGTATCCCGTAGCGGGCATCTGAGTGGAATTTTTTGGAGAGTATCGTCTCAAATCCAATTCCGAGATCAAGGACATGAGCCGTGCGCGGCACGCTGGTCCAGCCGGGGGGAATGGCGGAATTCCACAAATCCGCGTGCAGCGGATTGGGACGGATGTGAGTCAGGATGGCGGGAAGAGCGCCTATGTCACGCATGATGGCGTGGATGTGTTCCGAAGCCAGTGGTGTTGTGGAAATTGTTCCGCCAAAACCCCAGGCCGCAGGAGGCGAATACTGGGCGGCAAGGTGCTTCGACGGAATACGACCAGCAAACATCGGAACGATGGCACGAACACCGTCGCTGAACTCATAGAGGCGGCTTGCGTCTCTGTAGTTCCCGAATGATTGAAGGGCGGCAGCCCAGCTGTGTGATTGGCTCGGCAATGCTTCACGGTCTGCCTGATAGATGGTGTGCCAAGCCCCCGCTGACGCAGGGGAGTCAACTCTCATCAAGGCAATTCCGGTGCTAGTCATCCGGCCGGCGCCCGACGCTGCCGCCGTCTTGCCGCGCTTCCACAAACTAGTTTGCTGTACCGGTGGCAGCCTTGACTTGAGTCGGGCTTCGCGCTCTGAAAATCGGCCAAATCGCCCAGCAAAGAAGTAACGCGTAGGCGCAGCAATCTTGAATTGCCCATCTTCCCCTGCCTTCCCCAGCTCAAGTAAATGTGCATGGCTACTCCTTGTCAAGGTAATTTGTCGGCGCATAAGGCGCACTGGATTTACCAGTGGCCGTCTCCTCGCAATGCATTCCAGGTGGTTACTTCCCACCTCATTGCTTGTCGCTAGCAATTGGGTAATAGTCATCCCGGTGCTGCCGTGCATGAGATTGTCGGATGTCAGTTCAGCAGGCATTATGTGGAGAGTGTCCATGGTGGTGGAACTGGCTGCGGTTTTGGCGGGCTGGCGAGCGTCGTAAATGGTCAGGCGTATTTCAAGGCTGGCCGGGATTGCTCTTCTCGCAAGCTTTGTTTCGTATTGCAGTCTCAGTTTAGCCGCGTCGATTGTTACGCTGACTCATGAAACAAGTGCTCAGCAGGAAAAACGGTACCTTGCTGCAGTTTTCAGGGCACTTGGGTATTACAGCGCCACGATCACTTTAGGTCAACAGTTAAGGCAGGCAAGATTTGGCCCATTGCCGGAAAACGCCATCCAGCCACTCGGATGGCAGATAGTAGCCGGGCCTCTCTACAAAATCGGATGGGTGGAGCTTCGAGGGATCGGCGGACTGAATCTAAGTGCGGACGTTCAGAGTGATCTTGCGGATTTGCTGGCTCGCTATCCCGGGCTCCCAGCGCGCGCGGTCACGTTTGGCGCGATGGAAGATGAAGTCCTTTGGAGACTCTTGCGCGCGTCATATCCGTTTGCGACCATAAACATGCGCAGCATCGTTCCCGATCAAACTTCAAGGACCGTGACGGTACGCATGAATGTGGATGCAGGGATGCAGGCGCGGTTTGGCGCGGTTTCATTCAAGGGACTTCGCCGGGTCACTAACGAGAAGCTGATGGACAAGATCACATTTTCGGCGGGAGATATGTTTGATCCGCTAAAGCTGCAGAGATTTGGGCAAAGCCTAGAGAAGATGGCATTATTTCAAGATGTGAGTGTCCGATACGCGGAAAAGGCGGATGCCGCGGGACGACTTCCGGTTGAGGTGCGGGTACGCGAACACGGTATCGCCGGAGAAATACTTGAGACAACCGCCTCCAAGGGAATGATCACAACGCTTCTGGCTTTGGGATTGCTTTCACTCAATCAAGTCGCTTTGGCCGGCGGGGCGCCCCGCAGGGTCACAAGGCCGATAGCGTTGCTATGTCTCATTCTTCTGATCGCCGGTGCGGTGTTCGCGCTTCAGCGCGTCGCAAGCCTTTTGCCCACTCTGTAACTTCTGCGGCCTCCTGGGATTTTAGCGATGCAGTTTTTTTCCAGAAACGCTTGCGGCGTGCGGGGATGTCTTGCCTTGGCTATGTGCTTTCCCTTTTTCCTTGTCTTCAGACATAGCCTTGTCAGCCGGATCATCGTCCATAAAGGCAATAATGAGAGAATCCGGACCTGGACGCCTGGCCGCGCTTCGCTCCCCTATCAGTGCGTCGATCTCTGTTTTGATTTGCCGAAGCTCAGCCGAGGCCGTCTTTTCATCTGCCTCAAATTCGCTGGTGTCTTTTCCAGCTTTAAAGGCTGCTTCCAAGGCGGCCAGAGAGGCGCCATGTGCGGCGCTGGCTGAGTTCCAGCGGTTGATCAAGATATCCCAGTCCGGGGCGATTTTGACTTCCAGTTTCTTTTTCATTGGGACCTCATTCACTTCGCGCCCTGTTATCATAAGCCTATTAGCAGCGATATGATGACGGCGCAGACCGTGGGGAAAATTGGTCGATCCGGGTTAATTATTTGTTCATGCATTTTTTCGTTGCAAATGCCGGAAGTTTGGTCACATAATTTCAGTTTACAATACAAATGCGAGGGGGTGCCTCAAAGAGTGTGTTGCGAAAACTCCGTATTTCTCCGTTGCGAAGCTGATCTGTAGACCTAGTGAATATCCCTCGAGAGTCAAGTACTCTTATAACGAGGTTGAAAGTGTTTTGCTCGCTTTTCATCATACTGCCAATAACAAATCCGTTAACTCATTTTGGTTGCAGCTCAGATCCAGAATTCATGGATACGGGTGAGCCATTAGTTTTTTCATGTTTAAATTGGGGATTGACAATTATTAGGCGACTTCGCATTATAAAGTAAGTAGGCACTTGTTTTACCATGCAAAATTCAAGCGAAGTAGCCAATGTAGGATGCCGGCCTTTTTTGGCGGCGTGTTCTGAATTGCTGATGCAGTGGGGCAAACTGCAACGAAACCGCACATCAAGCGGTTTCAACTTTGTGACAGGAGCGGGTAATGGGTACTGTGAATTCAACTATGGCAGCTGGGGCAGGTAAGTTACGGAGTTTCGGAAAGGCTGAGACGGCAACGATGGCAATACCGCGCGTGAGCGTGATCGTGCCTACAAAGAACGAAGCAGCAAATTTGCCTCATGTTCTCCCGCGAATTCCAACTTGGGTGGACGAAGTCATACTGGTGGACGGTAATTCGAGTGATGGAACTGTTGAGGTTGCCAGACAACTTCTGCCGCATATCATCGTAGTACAGCAAGACCGGCGCGGCAAAGGCGCGGCCTTGAGATGCGGATTTGCCGCCGCGAGGGGCGACATCATTGTTACGCTGGATGCGGATGGTTCCGCTGACCCAAGTGAAATCCCAAGTTATATCGGTGCGCTTCTGGCGGGCGCTGATTTCGTCAAGGGCTCGCGCTTTGTGCAAGGCGGAGAGACCGAAGACATGGAGTGGTACCGCAGATTGGGAAATTGGGGTCTGGTGCAGTTGGTGCGAGTCGCCTTTGGCGGCAGGTTCACCGATCTCTGCTATGGCTACAACGCGTTCTGGCGTGACATCCTGCCTTATATGAATCTGGAGGATGCCGACGGATTTGAGATCGAGACGGCGATGAACGTTCAAGCACTGCTCGCCAAGCTCAAGATCAGCGAAGTGGCAAGCAAGGAGTTTCCCCGCATCAACGGCGTCAGCAATCTGAAGACCTTCCCGGACGGATGGCGGGTTCTTTCCACGATTGTCAAACTCGGCATTCACCGGCATACCAAGGGAGTGCGCGCGAAGCCGACACGGCTGCGGCCAAGTCATTAACTGACTCGCGTTTTGAGAGCTTCAAATGACAAACTCCACGCCCAAGGCGTCAGTCATTGTCTGCGCTTATTCAGATGATCGCTGGCAGCAACTCTGTGACGCGATTGACTCGTTGAAGGGCCAAGATTGGCCGAACCGTGAGATTATCGTTGTCATTGACCATAATCCTGGCCTTCTGGCAGGGATAGCGGCGAGATATCCGGATGTTCGAACCATGTCGAACGAAGGCCCTCGCGGTCTCTCCGGGGCCCGCAACACCGGCGTGCGCAATGCCGGCGGATTTATCATTGCGTTCCTTGACGATGATGCGTCGGCCAACCCCAATTGGCTGAGCCTCATGATGGCCCACTACCGCGATCCCTCGGTTATTGGTTTTGGCGGCGGTGTGATCCCGATATGGCCGGACAAGCGGCCACGCTGGCTTCCTGAAGAGTTCAATTGGGTTGTTGGCTGCAGTTACAAGGGGCAGCCGGAGGAAGTCGCTTCGGTGCGCAATCCGATCGGCTGCAACATGTCGTTTCGCCGCGCGGTATTTGACAGCATCGGTGGCTTTCGAGAGGGGATCGGACGCGAAGGGTCGGATGCCTCAGGTTGCGAGGAGACCGAATTCTGCATTCGAGCCCGCCAAGCGTTTCCTCAAGCGTGCATTCTGTATGATCCCGGCGCGCAGGTGCATCACAATGTTTCCGCGGACCGCACGCGCTGGGCCTACTTTCGCAAAAGGTGCCTTGCCGAGGGGCGGTCAAAAACGCTCGTCGTTGGAGCAGTCGGTGCCCATGACGGGCTTTCGAGCGAGCGGGCTTATGTGACGCGGGTGCTTCCGGCCGGTGTCGTGACGGGTCTTCGCACTGCAATGTTCAGCCTTGACCCATGGGGCCTTGCCCGCGCCGGCGGAATTTTCGCCGGACTGGGATACACCGCCTTTGGTTACCTGAATTCCCGACTGCGCAATGCATGGAGGTAGGCGGTGTCCGAAGACGGCTTTCTGCCAATCAATATTCTCGACGTGGAAGTGACGGAGCCGCTTCCGGCTCTGGCCGCGCGCGACCCTGAAACAGGCCTTCCTTTTGGCGGTGTCTTCTGTCTGTTGCGCCACAAGGGCGAGCCTTTTGACGTGCTTGAATATTCCTTTGATGGCGCAGAGCCGTCAGCGTTGAGGCTCGAAGAGCTCATTGCGCAGCGGCAAACCCCGGTTACGCCGCGAGGAACACCAGTTTTCCGGGATGATGCTCCCCTTGCAAGTGTCATCGTTGCGACGCGCGATCGGGCATCAAGCCTTTCGGTGTGCCTCGATTCATTGCTGCAGCAGGAATATCCGGCCTTTGACATTGTCGTTGTCGACAATGCTCCATCGAACAATGAGACTGCGGACATGGTCACGCGGCGCTACGCTTCCACCGGCCGCGTGCGCTATGTGCGGGAGAATCGTCCCGGACTTGGGCGGGCCCACAATGCTGGGCTGGAACGGATTGACACGGAGATTGCAGCGTTCACCGATGACGATGTGATCGCGGATCCGCGCTGGCTTGCTTCACTCGTCTCCAATTTTGACAAAGAAAATAGGGTTGGCTGCGTTACGGGTCTCATTCTGCCAGCGGAGCTCAAAACAAGGGCGCAGTTATGGACTGAAAAGCACGGCGGATTTGGCAAGGGGTTTGACCGCAAAACCTATGACTTGCACAAACACCGGCCGCCGGCAAAACTCTTTCCCTACACCGCCGGACAGTTTGGCTCAGGGGCCAGCATGGCATTCCGAACAGAGGTGCTGAGAAAGATTGGCGGGTTTGATTCAGCTCTTGGCGCGGGAACGCCTGCAAGAGGCGGCGATGATCTGGCAGCTTTCTTCGAAATCGTCGACGCCGGATATCAGCTCGTCTATGAGCCGCATTCCATCGTCTGGCATCATCACAGGCGCGGTGAAGAAGGCATGCGCAGACAGGCATTCTGCTATGGCATGGGGCTCGGAGCGTACCTGACCAAGATCATCATGGACAGGCCCTCTCATTTTCTGCGGCTCGCCGCGGTCCTCCCGTGGGGGCTGACACATATGGCCGGGCCATCCTCCGCCAAATCCCAGCGTCTGCCGCAAGACTATCCCCGCTCGCTCTTATGGCGTGAGCGGCTCGGTATACTGGCGGGCTGTCCCGGCTATGTGCGCAGCCGCGCCGCTCTCAATCACCAGGCGACGGAAGCTGCGCTGCTGGCAGGCAGGGTAACAGCGGAGCGCGTGGGCTGAAATATGCGAAGCGCTGCCTCCATCCCCATTCTCATGTATCACTCAATTGATGCGCATTGCTCTGATGCCTACCGGCGCTGGGCCGTTCCTCCGGACATCTTCGACCGGCACATGAGACTGTTCTCGGAAGCGGGTTGCCACTCCATGACGGTGTCGGAGCTCGCGGCCGCGCTAAGATCAGGCAGAGATCTGCACCCCCGCACGGTGTTGATCACCTTTGACGACGGGCTCCAGGATTTTGCGACGGGCGCCATGCCGGTTCTGCAGCGCTATGGCCTGTCGGCCACGCTCTACGTTGTCAGCGGCTGCGTGGGCGGACAAAGTCATTGGCTTGCGCCGCTCGGAGAAGGAAACCGGCCGATGCTGACTTGGGAGGAACTGAGTAACGTGCGTGCGGCGGGCATTGAAATCGGTGCACACACTATGAGCCATCCGCAGCTTGACATACTCAACCCTGCTCAGGCGCAGAAAGAGATAAGCCTCAGCAAATCGGTGCTTGAAAACGGTCTGGGCGCGCTCATTCTGTCGTTTGCCTATCCGCATGGCTATGCCAGCGCAACCACAAGAATGCTGGTGCGCAAGGCCGGGTTCACCTCTGCATGCCGAGTGCGGCATGCGCTGAGTTCACAGGACGAAGATTGTTATGCCTTGTCGAGGATCATCATGACCCGTGATATGGACGATGATTATATATTGAAATTGCTGGGCGGTTCGGGCTTGCCCGTTGCGCCCCCGATTGACCGCTTGGCGGCAGACGGTTGGAGATTGGTGCGCCGGATTCAGCACCTGAGGGGAGCCGCAACATGAGCACGCTTTGCCGCCACGGCCGTGATGGCTGGCTCAGCGCTGTTCTGGCTTGTATCTTCACCTCTTGTCTGAGCGTGGCACAGGCCGCCGGACAAACCAGACAGCAGCATTTGCCGGCTCCGTTGGATCCGGACGCCAGAATGCAATGGAAGTCTGCAGCCAGAGCGCTCACCGAACTCGGCGACCTCTACCGCGATGGCAAACTGGCGCCGGAGCAGGCCCGACTCGCAGAGAAATTCTATGGCGGCGCTGTCAACAAGTTGGACGCGTCGGTCTATTATGCAGTCATCCGCCCCATGGATTTGCTGGGGCCTCCTGGCTCTGGCTCGCCGGACGGTGAGATGGCGCGCAAGAGCTACCTTCACGCGGTTGCCGCAGGAGATCCGGATGCATACCTGCGGCTTGGGGACATGTTCTTCGATGGCAAGGCGATGCCGCAGGACTTGACAAAGGCATTAGAGTTCTATCGCAAGGCGGCGGATTTGGGGAGCCTGAGCGCCAAGATGCGGCTAGGTGAAATGATGTTCCGCGGCGAGGGCCTGCCGCAAGACATTGAAGGTGGCCTTGCGCGAATAAAGGAAGTTGCGGAGGCGGGAAACGCCTCGGCTTTCATCCTGCTGGGTGACATCCAGGCTGAGGGGATAATCAGACCGGCCGACCTCGCGGCAGCAGCGCAGGCTTATGAAAAGGCGGCGGCAATGGGCAACAAGCAGGCCTTTGTTCGGCTTGGTCAAATCTATTCAGAGAGCAAGGCAGGCGCTGCTGACTTGCCGAAAGCGCTGGAGTATTTTCAGCGTGCGGCGGATGCAGGCGACATCTATGGCAAGATCAGACTTGGCGAGATGCTGGCGCGCGGCGAGGGAGTGCCTCAAGACATCGTCCGTGGCCGCGCCATCGTGCGCGAGGCTGCTGATACCGGTAACGCAAGCGCCCTCGCATCGCTTGGCGATTTGCTGAGCAGCGGTGATGCAGGTCCCGTGGATGCCCCCACCGCAATCGCCGCATTTGAAAGCGCGGCTGCGGCGGGCAGCGCGCACGCGCTTGTCAGGCTTGGCGAATTGTACTCGGCGGGAACGGTCGTCGCACCGGACCTGGCCAAGGCATTTGGGTATTTTCAGAAGGCCGCAGACGCGGACAACTCTTACGGCAAGATGCGCATGGCGGAAATGCTTGCCTTGGGCCAAGGCGTTGCCCAGGACCTCATCCGAGGGCGGACGCTACTGACAGAAGCAGCTGCAGCTGGAGAGCCTTATGCCTTTCTTGCTCTCGGCGATTTGAGCATCAATTTGGCAGCCGGGCCGGTTGATGCCCCGGCAGCGATAGCCGCGTTTGAGAAGGCGGCGTCTATGGGTGTCGAGAGCGCTTATGTGCGCTTGGGCGAACTGTATTATGACGGCGTCGGCGGCAAGATTGATTTGCCAAAGGCCATGGAACTGTTTCGTCAGGCGGCGGATCTGGGCAGCCAGAGCGGCAAGCTGCGTCTCGGGACGATGCTGGCGCGCGGCGAGGGTATGCCTCAGGATGCCGTGCGCGGACGCGCCCTGGTCCAGGAAGTGTCCGAGGCTGGAAACGCGGACGCGCTGCTGCAGCTTGGCGATCTCTACAGCGATGGCAGCGCCGGCCCGGTGGACGCCACTCTTGCGGTCAATGCCTATGAACGCGCGGCGGCTTCTGGGAAAATCGAGGCGCTGATGCGGCTAGGCGACATGTACCGCGACGGCAAAGGTGTGCCTGTCAACGGCGAGCGTGCAGTAGAGTATTATCTGCGGGCGGCATCGGAGCCCGCCGGCAGCGGCGGAAACTAAGGGAAAGAATATGAAACCGGCGCAAATTGGAATGTCGGTTTTTCGGACGGGAAGGCTGGCGCTCTGCCTGCTGATTTGCGCACTATTTGGTGTCATGGGCAGCGAATGGGCGCGGGCGCAATCCGCAGACGCTGCCCAGCCACCCTTAAAAGGCGCGCGGACGCAGCGCGAAATCGTGGCACTCCTCAGGCTGGCTGACGCATATTATTATGCGGAGTCCATCGACTCGGATTTTTCCAAGGCACTTCTCTACTATTCGCAGGCAGCCGACGCAGGCAGCGCATCGGGCAAGATCCGCACTGGCGAGATGATTGCCCGGGGATTGGGCACGGCGAAAGATTACGAGCGTGGCCGCGCAATTCTGGAAGAGAGCGCTGCAACAGGAGATGCCAAGGCACTGGCCGTGCTGGGCGAACTCTACACGCGCGGCGAGGCGGGGCCTATGGACCCAGCCAGAGCGCTGAAGGCGTTGGAGGCGGCTGCAGAAAAAGGTGACAATCGGGCGCTATTGCTGCTTGGCGATATCTACCAATATGGCCGGTTTGAATCTCCCGACCCGGAAAAAGCGCTCGACTATTACAAACAGGCCGCAGAGGCAGGCAGCCCATATGGCCTCTACAGTGCCGGCAATGCTCTGGTCAGGGCAAAGGCAGCGCGGCGCGGCGCTGTCGCCGAGGGGTTGGAGCTGTTGCAGCGGGCAGAGCGCGAAGGGATCGAAAGCGCTGCCGTCGCCATCAGCAACGGCGTTTTATACGGCGGTCTCCGCCGGCCTGATACCAAGAGCGCTTTGGCCCTGCTCGTCAAAGCGATGGAAATGGGAAATCTTGAGGCTGGAAAAGAACTCGTGGCCATCTACCGCGATGGAAAGCAGGACGGTCGCGTCAAGCTTGTGCGGCGGGACCCACGCCGGGCGCAACGCTATTTCGAGAAGCTTGAGGAGAAACTGACCAGGAGAGAGAGGGCCATCCAGGCATTTCTCCTGGACGCGGCAAATGCTCCGCCATCAAAAAACCAGGCCCTTGCCAAGCGGTTCGACGAATTCACCGGACCGGATGCAAGGCTGGTTTTCCGGGAACTCCGATCCGTCAATCCGGCGATCTACCTTTTTCTCTCGCAGTCGAAGCTCAAGGAAATCGGGCTTTTTTCAGGGAAAGTGTCCGGTAAATATGGTGCGTCAACTTCAAAGGCGATATTCAAGTATTGCAGACGGACCGGCACACGCTTTTTTTGCAGCCACGGTCCCTTCAGCGTTCAATCAGCTGAGCTTCTCTCCTATACATTCTGAGATAGGGTTGTTGATTTCCACCCAGAACTGAGCCGGAAAGGCGCATAATTTTCACAGAGAGTTGAGCCATGTGAACCTTCCCCCAAAGCAGCATGGCGCGCTGCGGCATCGTGAAGTAACCTATGGGACTGAACCGCCCCGGGTTTGCCGGAGGCTCCAACTTCTGAGAAAGTGGAGGACGTTCAGGGTCTCAGGTCAATACCCGCAGCAGCAATCGAGCAGCTTGTGACCGATCGGCTTTTTATGCTGAATCGCTCGCAAACCGAGCCTTGTGGACTATTCCAGACATTGAATCTCTCGGCGAGCCAACTGCGCGAAGTGATTCAAAAAGCACAGGAAACCGCTGACGTCTGGAATGCCAAATCCGTAGCTGATCAGCGCGCGGCCCTGCAGACAGTTCTCGTCAAGGTCCAGTCACAAAGCGACCATGTGGAACTTCTTCTCTCGCAGCGTGGTCTCTTGCAAAACATCCTTGGGACGACTGTTCCAAAAGCTAGCCAGACAGAAAACAATAACGACCATCCAAGCCCCGATCCCGAAGATGATGTCGTGTGCATTCAGACAACAAACTGTCTCGAGCCATCCGGCAACGGCCTCCGCCTCATTATCAACGACACCAACCAAAACATTCCCAACATGCAGCGTGCACCGCTGCTCGCAGAAGCGTTCACGTTTCGTGAAACCCTTTTGAAGGGTCCTCACGACAGAATTGAAGCCATGTCGACGGCGCTTCAATTGGGCAAGGGATCCATTACCTCGCGCATCCGGCAAACCTTTCTGTCACCGCGTCTAATCCGGAAAATTCTCAACTGCGACATGCCAAACGTCTTCGACCCAACAAGTCTTCTCGAATCTTCCAAGGACCTACCGGTCAAATGGGCAGAGCAAGCCCGTTTCTTCGAAGCGCTCGCCCGCTGAGGCCGACCACCGAAAGCCTATAATGATTCATATCCGTCGGCGCTAAAACGCCGCCCAGAGACGTAGCGCTAAAATCCTGAGAATTTCGCCGATAACGTGGTCTCTGTTGACGACCCATCAAAACCACGCCAGACAACCCGCGCAAAACACGGCGCACTTCCACGCGTCTCGGAAGAGACGGAATACCGGCTGGAATTTAGAAAAGGCTGGCTGGGGAACCTGGATTCGAACCAAGATTGACGGAGTCAGAGTCCGCTGTTCTACCGTTGAACTATTCCCCAATCGCCAAGCAGGCCGTCAGGCGGCGCTGGTGCTGCCCTCAGACCGGCAGCGCGGTCCCTATAGTCGAATTGGCGGGCGCTGCAAACCCCCAAAATGAAGCCGCGCCGCCAAACGTGGTGACCAAGATGCAATCGCGCTTTGCAAACGGTGCGATGCCTGTTACCTTTTGCCCAACAAAACAGATGACAGCGCTTGTGCGGGCTTATGCTCTGCGCGCGCGGAAGGATTAGACTGTGACAGACCCCGAACCAGGCGCAAGCGCGCCGGCGGACGGGGCGCAGCGCCAACATCCGGGCAATGAGTCCGGTGACGGCCCGCAAAACGGGTCACCGGCGCTGAATTCCAAAGCGGCAAACACGCTTGCTGCCGTGGATCGCCCGTCCGAACCTTCGCCGCAGGACCGCCAGTCGCGCAAGCGTTCAAGGCGTCGCCGCCGCCGCAAGGCGAAAACCGCATTCACAGCACTCAAGCCCGCCGCTAACCCGGCCGGTCAGGCACCTGAAACCAGTGCAGCTGTGCGGGAAGTGCCCGCTCCCAAAGCTGCAATTCCGGCCGAACCGCGCAAGCCGGATCTCTATGCCGCGCTTGATCTTGGCACAAACAATTGCCGCCTGCTTGTTGCCACGCCGACAAAGCCTGGCCAGTTCCGTGTTGTCGACGCCTTCTCGCGCATTGTGCGGCTAGGCGAAGGTCTGACCGCCACCGGCCGCCTGCAGGACAACGCCATGGACCGGGCCGTCGAAGCGCTGAAGATCTGCAGCGAGAAACTGAAGAGCCGCCCGGTGCGCACGCGCCGCCTTATTGCCACCGAAGCCTGCCGGGCGGCCGTCAACGGCGCGCAGTTTTTGGAACGGGTGAAAAACGAAACCGGGCTGGAGCTGGAAATCGTCGACCGCGAAACCGAGGCGCGTCTGGCGGTCTCCGGCTGCGGGCCGCTTGTGGGTCACCAGACTGATGCGCTGGTGTTGTTCGACATTGGCGGCGGCTCGTCGGAAGTGGCGCTGATTGACCGCTCCAAGCGCCGCACGCCGCGCCTGGCTGACCAGATTGTCGCCTGGACATCGTTGCCCGTCGGCGTTGTCTCTCTGGCCGAACGCTTTGGCGGACAACATGTCAGCCCGGATGTTTATTCCGCAATGGTGGACGACGTGCTGACCATGATCAGCCGGTTCGACAGGCGCGATGCGTTGGGCGAACTGGCGGGCGGCGACCGGTTTCATCTTCTAGGGACTTCAGGCACCGTGACCACGCTTGCGGGCATTCACCTGGGACTTGAGCGCTATGACCGCCGGCGCGTAGACGGGTTGTGGATGCAGGACGACGACGTCACGGCAATGACCGACCGGTTGCGCTCGTGGACATTTGAACAGCGCGTTGCCAATGCCTGCATCGGCGCAGAGCGCGCGGATCTGGTGCTTGCCGGATGTGCAATACTCGACGGCATTCGCCAGACATGGCCGTCGACCCGCATGCGCGTTGCCGACCGCGGTTTGCGCGAAGGTCTGCTCACCGAAATGATGGCAACTGACGGCGCTTGGCGGCGCAACCAATGGGGAGGCCGCTGATGGCCAAAACGCCGACTTCCGGTTCAGGCAAGGGCACCGGCGCGCGCGGCATGCATGTGCGCGTCAAGAAAAAGGCCGGCACGATCAAGGACAGTTCGCGCCGCTGGCTCGAGCGCCACATGAACGATCCCTATGTGCACCGCTCCCGCGCCGAAGGCATGCGCTCGCGCGCCGCTTATAAACTCACCGAAATCAACGACCGCTATAAGATCCTCAAGAAGGGCGACCGCGTGATCGATCTGGGCGCAGCGCCCGGCGGCTGGTGCCAGATCTCGGCGCAGATTGTTGGCTCTTCCAATGAGCATCCTCATGTCGTCGGCATTGATTTTCTGGCCATTCCACCGCTGCACGGTGTGCAGTTGTTGCAGATGGATTTTCTCGATGACGCAGCGCCGCAAGCTGTGCTGGATGCGCTTGGCGGCATGCCCGACGTTGTGCTGTCCGACATGGCCGCACCGACCACCGGACACCGGCGCACCGACCATATGCGCACGATGCACCTGTGCGAAGTCGCCGCGCAATACGCCATTGATACGCTCAAACCCGGCGGGCATTTTCTATCGAAGACCTTTCAAGGCGGTACGGAAAATACGGTGCTGGATCTGCTCAAGCGCAACTTCAAATCCGTCCATCACGTCAAGCCGCCGGCATCACGCCAGGAATCGGTCGAGCTCTACATCCTTGCCAAAGGTTTCAAGGGGCGGGGGCCGGTAGCAGAAGACCCTGAAACCACGTCGGTTGACTGATTTCAGGATCGCTTGCGGTCCGTTTAAACCAACTCAAGGCCGATCATCGACCAATCGCTGAGTGCGGCAATCAGGGCAGCAAGGCGCGCCAAGGCTGCTGCCTGCGTTTGCCCTTCGAGCAATCCAAGCTTGCGCATTGCGCGCCGGAAATTGTTCTGCTTGGTGCCGTCGCGGAGGCTTGCCAGGCCTGTGCAATATTTTGAGACATGTTTGGTCGGGTGCTGGTGCAGCCGCCGCAGGATGCGGTCGGCAATGCCGTTGCCCTTGGCGGATTTCGCTTCGATGACAAACAGGCTTTCGTCAATCGCCCGATCCTGCCCGTCCATGAAGAATTGCAAACCGTTATCCAGTGTCATCCGCTCGCCCCCGTCCTTGGCCACCAGTGTGATACGCTTGTAGCGCATGTCCAAGTTGCGAAAGATATCACACTCGAAAGGCCGGTGATAAAGATCGAAGTACACCTTCCGGACAAATTGTTCTGCGCTCGCATCAAGCATCCCGTAACGGTCAACTTCTGTGCGCAGCCGCTTCTTGACTGTCGCGCCGCGCCGGTCCTTCAGCTTGACCTCGACAAAGCATAGCCCGGCTTCCAGATATTTGCGCATCCGCACCTTGATCCGCTTCTTGCGCGACTGATGATGGTCGAAATAGTTGCGGCAATCTGCATCGTCAAAGTAGCAGGTGTCGTATGTGAAGGCCCGGCAGCCTTCGATGTCCAGCATGTCAAAATGCTCGCTCAAATCCGGAATGGCTTGCCGCAGGACATGCTCGTCCACGACATATTTGTTGTCGATCCGCTCGAGCATGCCAGCTTTGGATTCTAGTGCGCCAAGGCTCACCGGGGCGAAAGGCTGTGTCAGCCATAAGTTATCGTGCGCGACAGTAAACATTGATCCGTGCCATTTCATTGATGTAGTCGAGTTGAAGGACTTCGTAAGACATAACGTCGACTTGCAGCCGCTCCGCCAGACGCAAGCGCATGGCAGCCGGATCGGACAGAAGATCCGGGTCGATCTGATCGAGCATCAGCTTGACGCTGCGCACCGAGCGCAGCATTTTCGGGTGGTCGATCACATAGACGCCGACAAGCAGCAGCGCGACCACGAGGCCTGCCAATGCAATCGGCGCGCCCTTGACCGCGCAAATCACCGCAATCGCTACGGCGCCGAAGAAGTAGGTGATTTCGGTCTTCTCAAGCGGCTCCGAGCGCAAGGTGAACAGAGCCAGGATTGCAAACAGGCCAAAGCCGGCTGCAACGCTGAAGTTGACGGACGACAGGATGGTCAGCACCGAAAAGATGTAGAGGTTGAAAAGCGCTGCCGCCGTGACAACTTCCTTGTTGCGGTGGCGCGTGTAGTACATGCCAAAAACATGGATGGTCATCGCCACCACGTTGATCCCCAGCCTGAGCAGAATGTCGGAATGCAGGAGCAAAAACTCCCGGAAAATATCAGTGTGCATGTGTCCCTCCCAGGCGGCGCGAAAGGAGCTATTCAGCGGGGCTCCAAAGCGCCTTTGAATCCTTAGCCGTCTCATAGGAAATTCCGGCTGACATGCCGCTGACGGCTTTCTGACCTAACCTGTCGGTTGACTGACAGGTTGCTGACGGCGCCGGCGCAAAGCCAATGAATGGCCGGGAATTCTGCGGGTTGGGAAGCTTTGATCACTTCGCGTTAAATACAGCTGCAACCGGTGATAGTTGCCTCAAATGCAGGCGCTTCGATCAGAATTGGTTTAGCCGGATCATAATCGCCTGCCGAGATTCAATGCATCTTCGCGATGGCGATTGCTGCCCGACTCAGTCATGAATGCGAATTCAAGTTGGGAAACCCGTCATGAAATCACGCATCGCTTTGCTGATCCTGAGTCTGTCGCTCGCCGCCTGCCAGTCCTCCGGCAAGGAAGATGTTTCGGCTGCGCTCACACCCAAGGCTGGCGCGGCAGCGGCGGACAAGGCGTTTCCGGTCAAAACGAAGGAAGGACTGCAGTTCGGCGGCAACCGCGCCGTCGCCAACCAGTGCATGGTCCCCGCCGAAGGCAAGCAGGGCAACAAGCCGCTGACCCAAGCCGTGATTGATGGCTGGCCGCAGGCATTTGTATCGGATATCGCCATCCTGCAAGCGGCACTCGCAGGCGTCGCCTATCCCGAAGAGGTTGTCTACATTCAGGACTGCATGCAGGTTAAGGTGACGCAGCCGCAAACGCCGGGGCAGATGGCCGAGCCAGCGGCGACAACGACAAGGACCGCGCCAGCAACAGAAATTGCACCGGCTCCAAAGGCCTGAGACCGCTGAGTTTGCGACGTGAAGTCACGTCTGCCCCAACATTGATATCGTGTTTGTCCAAGGCGTTGATCCCGGATATTGCTGGGAAATTCCGGGATGACGAAGATTTGGGGTGGATTTGATGGGAGTTGCCGCTGTTGGCGGACAAAATCTGCGACGACAGTTCGCTCAACCTGTATCCGGCCCGTTCACCGCATGGAGCGCCAGACCGTGGCACTCGCGCAAAACATCATCAACTTCGTGGATTGGCCGCTGACGCCAGCCGGGTGGCAGGCCGGGCCGGAAGATCGACAGACGCATGGGCTTGAACGGAGCACTGGACTTGCGCGCCAGATCGCGCCGCGCCTGAAACCTTGCAAGGCGTCGGGCCTGTCGCGGCAGGTCGCCAAGCGCCGAGCGCA
>JBAVTG010000036.1:0-1588 GCA_049696015.1 Rhizobiaceae bacterium
CACCGGCGGCGCCCCGGGCCACGCCCTGACCCTCACCGTCAACAACCGCAGCCTCGACTTGCCGCGTTTTGCCAACGGCGTCCTGCGCGCCAGCTTCTGGGACCTTTGCGCCAAGCCCCTCGGCCCCGCCGATTTCCTCGCCATTGCCACCGCAGCCAAGGTCCTGATCCTCGAGGATGTCCCCCGCCTGTCTGCCAGCAACTACAACGAGGCCAAACGCTTCGTCACCCTGATCGACGCGCTCTATGAGGGGCGCGTGCGCCTGATCTGCTCGGCCGCCGACGAACCGGAACGCCTGTATATCGAAGGCGAGGGCACCTTTGAATTCGCCCGCACCGCCAGCCGCCTGCGCGAAATGCAGGCGGCCGACTGGGGCACCTAGAGAGTGTCAGGTTTTGATTGAATCAAACGTATCGAAAATCGCGTTCGAGCGCATGCGAGAGGCAGTGATTTTCGATTCGATGCAAACCTGACACGCTTCAGACTTTCACATACTTCCGCCACGGATGCGCTTCCTTGAACCCCAGCACTTCCCGGATCTTGCGGTTCGACAGCGGCGCCTCGTCCCCCACCAACTTGCGCGTGATCGGCGTGCCAGGCGCATACTTCGCCAGAAACGCCTCCGTCGGTTCCAGCGCGGTGATCGTATCGTTGACCGCGTTGAACACCTGATAGCCCAAGCCGTCCTTTTCCAGACACAGATGCACGATCTGCCCCAGATCCCGCGCGTCGATATAACTCCACGCGTTGCGCTTGCGGCTCGGCGGGTCCGCCATGAACCCCGGGAAATTCGCGTAATCCTCAGGCGAGATCACATTGCCGATCCGCAGCGCATAGATGTCCGCGCCATAGCGCATCGCAAAGGCCCGCGCCGTCCGCTCGTTCACCACCTTTGACAGGCCATAGCTGTCCTGGGGGTCGCTGTCGTAACTCTCATCCAGCGGAAAGCTGTGGTAATCCTTGTCCCCTTCGGCAAAGCACACCCCATAGGTCGTCTCGGACGAGGCGACGATGACCTTGCGGATACCCAACTTCATCGCCGCCTCGATGACGTTGTAGGTCGAGGCGACATTGGCCATGAAGGTCTTGTTGTCCGGCTCCAGCCCGACGCGCGGAATGGCCGCAAAATGCACCACGGCATCGACCGGCTTCGGCGGCGCGCCATCGGCATAATGCTCCAGCCCGAAGTGCGATGTCAGCGCGTTGAAGGTCTGGCCCGCATCCGTCAGATCGGTGATCAGCGTGTTGACCCCCGGCAGGTTCAGGGGCTTCAAATCGACATTCAGGATGTCATATCCCAATGCCTTCAGATGCGGCACCGCCTCCCGCCCCGCCTTGCCTGTGCCGCCCGTGAATACGATGCGCTTGCCCATCCTGAACCCTCCCAAAAGACTGATGCACCATTGTCGCCTGACCTTCGCCCAAGCGCCAGAGGTGACTTCGATTGACACTCCGCGTGCCAAATGATGCTGTGGCCCCCAAAGCCCACGACAAAGGAACATCCCATGACCAGCCCCCTGCCCAAAATCGGTTTCGCCGGCGTCGGCCTCATGGGGCACGGCATGGCCAAGAACATCGTTGAAAAGGG
>JBAVTG010000037.1:0-2131 GCA_049696015.1 Rhizobiaceae bacterium
TGTCCACCAGATGGCTG
The DNA here is from genome assembly GCA_049696015.1 of Rhizobiaceae bacterium. GTDB lineage: Bacteria > Pseudomonadota > Alphaproteobacteria > Rhizobiales > Rhizobiaceae > JANMEX01. The sequence continues at coordinate 18 of JBAVTG010000037.1, forward strand.
CCATGCGCCAGCATGAAATAGCGCCGCAGGTCCGCCTTCGGGTTTTCTGTCGGCTTGCGCGCGCCCGCGCTATGGATCGGCAGCGGCTGCACGGCGTCGGTCATTGTGTAACGGTGCGTTGAATCGCAGTACCAGGCCTTGAAGGCCAACTGCTCGCCCATCTCGTCGCGCACGAAATCCCGCGCGCTTTCAAGGCCCGGATCAAACCGCTTCATGTGCCCGATCTGCAGCACCTTGCCGGATGTGCTCACGGCCTTCTGCAGCGCTTCTACCTCTTCGATGCTGAGACCAACCGGCTTTTCGCACAGAACATGCTTGCCCGCCGCCAGCGCCCGCAGCGCGGCAGGGACATGAAAACTGTCGGATGTGGCGATTATCACCGCCTCAAGATCAGGGTCAGCTAGCATCGCGTCATAGTCATGGAAGCGTTTGGCCGGAAGATAGGTGTCGCCCATCCGCTGCACCAAATCCGTCGCCACATCGCATATCGCGTGGAGCTCGGTGTTCCGGCCTTTCACAGCCGATTCAAAATGCGCAAACTGCGCAATCGGCCCGCAGCCGAGAATGCCCACTCGCAGTAGGCGATCTTGTTTTGTTAGCATGCAACTGTCCCAAACTGCCCGAGGCTTACTGCGTTGGTTCACTTGTAATCAGCAAACTAACGAAGCGAAAGGCTAGATTTGGAAACGAACGATTCAACGGTTGGCTATACTGCCAGAGCTGCAAGTGCCAATGCGCCGACGGTCGCCGCGCCCCAAATTATCAGCCGCGAAAGAGGGTTTTTGAACTCACACTTTGGGTGCCGCTCAAAAGCCCAGTGCAAAAAGGCGTGAACAATACAGAATATGCAAAACCCGATACTGAACCAATCATTTCCCGCCGTGATTGATCTTGCAGAATAATGGAGGATGATCACGAAAAGCGGAACATGCACCCAATAAAAAACGAGCATACTGGTACGTTCTTCCAAAAACGACGTCAGCGGAAATATTCTCCACTCATGGCATCGCACTGCGTCCATCTCATGAAGCAACATCATGGCCACAGCTGCAAGAAACAGGTTCGAATGTGCTAAAAATTCAGTCAAAACGAAGCTTAACTCCGCAGCGTTCCACCAGTTGCTTTCGTCACCCCATCCACAATGCGCTTGGCCAAGCTTTCCAGCTCTTCTTCGGCCAATGTTTTGTCTTGCGGTTGAATGGTCACTTCAATGGCGATGGACTTCTTGCCCTCGCCAATGGAAGCGCCTTCGAAGATGTCGAAGACATTGGCGTTGGTGATCAGCTTCTTGTCTGCGCCTTGCGCCGCCCTCATGATCGTGCCGGCCAAAGTGTCTTTTGAGACAACAAACGCAAAGTCGCGCTTGAGCGCCTGGAACGGCGACAGGTCAAGCCGTGGCTTGGTCCGCACTGCCCGGGACTTGGGTTCGGACAGCGCATCAAGGAAAACCTCAAACCCGCAAAGCGGCCCTTCGGCATCCAGTGCCTCAAGAGCCTTGGGATGAAACTCGCCAAAATAGCCAAGGATCATTTTCGGCCCGAGCTTGATCACACCCGACCGGCCCGGATGGAAATGCGCAGGAGCGCCGGTTTCGATCTGGATGCCCGCAGGCGCGCCGCACGCTTCGAGCACCGCAAGCGCATCGGCTTTGGCGTCATGCACTGAGACAGACGAGGCATTGCCTGCCCATGAGCGGCCCTGGCCAGCCGTGCCCGCAGTGCCGCGCCGCACGCCTGCCGCCACGCGGCGCTGTCCTTCCGGCGTGTCGTTCTCGTAGGTGCCTGACACTTCAAACAGCGCCACGTCATTGTAGCCGCGATCCGCATTGCGCTGTGCCGCAGCAATCAAACCCGGCAAAAGCGAAGGGCGCATATCAGACATGTCGGCGGCAATCGGGTTGGCGAGCTTCAATTCGGGCGACCCGCCGCCGAAGGCTTCTGCATGGGCGGCCGGGATGAATGACCATGTCAGCGCTTCCATCATGCCCCGCGCCGCAAGCGTCCGCTTGGCCAGACGTGTGCGGATCTGCAGCGTGGTCAGGATTTTGGTGTTGACCGTTCCATGCGCCGTCAAAGGCTGCGGCGCGATATTGTCCACACCGTGAATGCGCATGA
>JBAVTG010000038.1:0-4437 GCA_049696015.1 Rhizobiaceae bacterium
ACTGACCGCTTGCCGCGTCATGATAGGCAAGCATTGGCTCTTGCGAACCGATGCCGAATAATCGACGGGCAAAGATTTCAACGTCTTCGGGAGCATCCAAACCGGCAAGCTCAAGACGCCAGCCGCCGCCGGTGCGCGCCATCGCCCAATAATCGGCAGCCGGATGTTCGGGCTTGCTGCACGTGACCGCAAACCCATGCCAACTGGCAGCGAATGGCTTGACACTGACGCCGCAGTTCTTGCTGGCAGGCTGGCCTGAAACAGGATCAGTCAGCGCAGGCACCAGCGCGTCAATGCGGGCAGCCGATGCCTGTACGCCGGTCCAATGCATGGGAGCGAAAACGGAGCCCTGGCGCTGACGCGGCGTTGGAAGCGCTCGAAGCAGAACCTGGCCATGATCACTTTCGACAGTAACCAGCGAGGCTTCCGCAATTTCAAGACTGGCTGCATCCTGTGGGTGGATCTCGCAAAACGGTTCGGCAAGGTGCGCTGACAGGCGCGGGCTTAGGCCGGACCGCGTCATTGTGTGCCACTGGTCGCGGATGCGGCCGGTGTTCAAGACGAATGGTCTTGCAGCGCTGGTGCGGACAGTTTCGGGCATGCGCACCGCAATGGCCCTTGCTTTGCGGTCCGCGGTGAAGAACACGCCATCGGCAAAGAACCGGCTGTCTTGTCTCGGCTTCCCCGCAGCCCATGGCCATTGAAAAGGCTCAAGCGCTTCGAACTCATTTCCGGTGATGTCTGCCAGCGCCGAAATGTCAAAATCGCGCGAGCCCTCATTGCGAAACCCGGAGAGCGCTGCATGCTCCGCGAAAATTTCAGAGGGATTGCGCCAAGCGAACCCCTGATAGCCCATGCGCCGGGCGACTTCGGCGATGTGCTGCCAATCCGGCCTTGCCTCATCGGGCGCATCGAGGAACCGGCGCTGGCGCGAGATGCGGCGCTCCGAATTGGTGACCGTGCCGTCCTTCTCGCCCCAGGCTGCGGCCGGCAGCCGCACATGGGCATGGACGATGGTGTCCGTAAGCGCTGATGCGTCGGAAACAACGATGAACGGGCAGGCGGCAAGCGCGGCGCGGACAGCATCTGCCTCCGGCAGGGATGCTGCCGGGTTGGTCGACATGATCCACAAAGCCTTGATGCGGCCATCGGCGACCGCCTTGAACATGTCGACCGCCTTGAAGCCGGGCCTGTCGGCCATGGCCGGCGATTGCCAGAACGCGCGCACCGTGTCGCGATGCTCTGCGTTGTCGATGTCCATATGCGCGGCAAGCATGTTGGCAAGGCCGCCAACTTCGCGCCCGCCCATCGCATTGGGCTGGCCGGTGACTGAAAATGGTCCCATCCCCGGGCGGCCGATACGGCCAGTGGCCAGATGGCAATTGATGATGGCGTTGACCTTGTCGGTGCCGTTGGCGGATTGATTGACGCCCTGGCTGTACACCGTGACGGTCTTTTCGGTTGACGCGAAAAGGGCGTAGAAGGCTTTCAGATCAGAAACGGGAATTTCTGTAAGCGCGGCGACTGTCGTCAAATCCGGCGCGGCGGAGATTGCAGCTTCCATTCCCGACACATGCGATGCGACATACGCCTGATCGACCTTTCCCTGATCCGACAGGTAGCGCAACAGACCGGAAAACAGCGCCACGTCGCCATCTGGCGCGATGGCCAAATGGAGGTCGGCACTATCGGCTGTCATGGTGCGGCGCGGGTCGACGAGGACGATTTTCATGCCCGGCCTTGCAGCTTTCGCTGCGACTAGGCGCTGATAGAGGACCGGATGGCACCAGGCCAGATTGGAGCCGACCAGAACCACAAGATCGGCCAGTTCAAAATCTTCGTAGGTGCCGGGCACCGTGTCCGAGCCAAACGCTCGACGATGCCCGGCGACGGACGAAGCCATGCACAGGCGCGAATTGGTGTCGATGTTGGCGGTGCCGATGTAGCCTTTCATCAGCTTGTTGGCAGCGTAATAATCCTCCGTCAGCATCTGGCCGGAGGCGTAGAAGGCAACTGAGTCCGGCCCGTGTGTCTCGATCGCCTCGCGGAATTTCGCCGCAACCATATCGAGCGCATCGTCCCAGCTGGCGCGCTCACTGTTGATCTGTGGATACAGAAGCCGCTCCTCCAGGCCGAGTGTCTCGCCGAGCGCGGCTCCTTTGGAGCAAAGCCGTCCGAAATTGGCCGGGTGGCCGGGGTCACCTTTGATCGTGACGCTGCCGTCAGCCTGCGGCGTTGCCAAAACACCGCAGCCGACGCCACAATAGGGGCATGTGGTTTTGGTGGTCTGCCCGGCAGTGACTGCCATGCTCAGCGCCTCGCACCAAGCCCGAGCAAAATCGCATTACCGTCCATCTTTATCGGAAAAGTCAGGACCGCCCCCTCGTCCGCGCCCTGCGCTTTGCCGGTTTCCAGCGAGATCACCCAACTGTGCAACGGGCAGGTGACGCAACCGTCGTGGACAATGCCCTGGCTGAGCGGTCCGTTCTTGTGAGGACATTTGTCTTCAATGGCGAAGACCTTGTTATCGGCGGTGCGGAAGACGGCGATGGTCATGCCGCCGCTTTTGACGCAACGCGCGCCGCGCGGCGGAATGTCGTCCAGATTTCCAATGGCAACCCAATTGTGTGTCATGGCGTTCATTCCGCTGCCTCCAGTGTGAGCGTCGCCATCGGTTTGAACTCGTGCTTGTCCAGACCCGAAACACGCTCTGACCATGGATCAACCTGGGCAAATTTCTGGCTGTGAACAAAGCGGTCGAAATAGGCTTTGCGCCTGTCGTGATCGTCGACGATCTGTTTGCGGATTTCGGCAACGCCGATGCGCTTGGTCCATTTGTAGATGCGCTCAAGATAACGCGCCTGCTCGCGATACATCTGGGTGAGGGCAACGATATGTTCGAGGGCCTCCTCTTCGGTTTTGACAAGGCCGAGCACTTCCGTGCCTTTGATGTCCAAGCCGGCCGCGCCGGCAAAATGGATCTCATAGCCGGAGTCGACGCACACGACGCCGATATCCTTGCAGGTGGCTTCCGAGCAGTTGCGCGGGCAGCCGGAGACGGCGAGCTTGAGTTTTGCCGGTGTCCACGATCCCCACATGAACTTTTCCAGCTTGATGCCAAAGCCGGTGCTGTCCTGCGTGCCGAAGCGGCACCAATCGGTGCCAACGCAGGTTTTGACTGTGCGAAGACCCTTGGCGTAGGCCTGACCGGAGACAAATCCGGCCTTGCCAAGATCTGCCCAGACGGCGGTCAGATCCTCTTTCTTGATGCCCAGCATATCAATGCGCTGGCCGCCGGTGCATTTGACCATCGGGATGTCAAATTTGTCGACAACATCGGCAATGGCACGCAATTCGCTGGCAGAAGTGACGCCGCCCCACATGCGCGGGACGACGGAATAGGTGCCGTCTTTCTGGATGTTGGCGTGGACGCGCTCATTGATGAAGCGCGACTGGTAATCATCAGCATAGTCGCCCGGATAATCGCAGACCAGATAGTAGTTCAGCGCCGGGCGGCATTTGGCGCAGCCGCAGGAGGTTTTCCACTGCAGTTCCTGCATCACGGCGGGAATGGTCTTGAGCGTCTTGGCCTTGATCAGGCGGCGCACATCATCGTGGCCGAGATCCGTGCAACCGCACATCGGCGTGACAGCGGATGGATTGTAGGCGTCGCCCAAAGTGACTTTCAAAAGCTGCTCGACCAATCCGGTGCAGGAACCACATGAGGCAGACGCCTTGGTGTGGGCGCGCACGCCATCAAGCGATGTCAGACCCTTGGCAGTAATCGCTCCCATGATCTTGCCTTTGCATATGCCGTTGCAGCCGCAGATTTCTGCGTCATCGGGTAAGGCTGCAACGGCCGCCGTAGGGTCCAGCGGGGACCCTCCCTGATAGGCCTGGCCGAAGATGAGCGTGTCGCGCATCTCGGTGATGTCAGTCTGCTTTTTCTTGAGATCATTGAACCACGCGCCGTCAGCGGTTTCGCCGTAAAGCACCGTGCCGATGATCTTGTTGTCGCGCAGCACCACGCGTTTGTAGACACCGGCCGCGGCATCGCGCAGCACGATTTCCTGGCGATCCTCGCCTTCGGCAAAATCGCCGAGCGAAAACAGGTTGATGCCAGTGACCTTGAGCTTGGTCGGCGTATCGACTGGCTTGAAGACGGCTTCGGTATCACCAGTCAGGCGCGCAGCGAGTACGCGGGCCATGTCATAGAGCGGAGCGACCAAGCCATAGACTTGTCCTCCAACTTCAGCGCATTCGCCGAGCGCATAGATATCCGGGTCGCTGGTCTGCATGAAGTCGGTGACGACGATGCCGCGGTTGACTTCGATGCCAGCCTCTTTGGCCATGGCGCTGTTGGGGCGGATGCCGACGGCCATCACGACCAGCGTCGCCGGAATGATCGTCCCGTCGGCCAACTCAACACCTTCCACG
>JBAVTG010000039.1:0-14708 GCA_049696015.1 Rhizobiaceae bacterium
CGCTGGCGCGGCCTTCGCTGACTTTCAGCAACGTTGCAAAACGGCTGTATGCATCCACCGCATCGACATTGAACTTTGAAAAACCAAGATAGGCTTGGCGGGCATTGAGAATGTCACCACCCAGTTCGTGGACGCGGGCATTGTGGTAAAACTGATCGGCCCGTTCAGGGTTGGCAATGATGCCACCCTGATTGCCAAGCGTCTTGAAACCGGCTGCGATGTCTTCGATCGCAGCGGCGATTTCTGTTGTCTGCTGCTTGACTTCGGCAGTCTGCTTCTGAAGTTCAACCGTCTGTTTTTCAACGACTTTCGAAGTCTCCTGAACCTGTCTGGTCACAGCCAGATTTTCGGAAACCGTCTGGTCAATCTTGTTTACCTTGGCTGCGATCAAGCCAAGGCTTTGTTGCATCTGGCTTATGGCCGGCACCAGTTCTGCAATAATGCCATTTTCGGCTGCTTGTGATTTTTGCAGTGAATAGATGCCGCCGGTAACAATGCAGCTGATCAGCGAAAAGACGATGGCCGGAACGGCGCGGTCAGCGCCAACAAACTTGAAAAGCCATGCAACGATTAGAAACATTGCGAATGCAAACGCGATCAACGCGACATAGCCTGCAAATGGCCCGAGCGGGTTCAGCACATCTGCGGTAAATCCGCCGACCGCTGATAGACCGGTCGCCCATTTGGCCGATTTGGAAATCGAGTTTTGCGCAAGCGCTGAAAATCCAGTGTGTGCCATAGCCTGCAACCCCTCAACCCAGATCAAAACGCGCCCCAAATCAGACTAGTGGCGGCCATTGTTTTTGAAAAGAGCATAAAAAAAGCGCGGCCGGAGCCGCGCTTTGTGTATTCAGCTCTATCAGTTCAATTGAACGTATAGATCACGCGTGCCTGCACTTTCTGCGTGGTCACGTCCAGCGGCAGATCGCCGAAATTCTTATACTTGGCATAGGTGTAGTCCGTGCCGATCGAGACCTTTTGCGTAACCGCAAAGTCAATGCCAGCGCCAAGCTGCAGCGCGGTGTCTTTCGAGTTTGCAGGCGGAAGATTGATGGTCGTGCCATGCTGGATACCGACACTGGCGTAGGCGAACACCAACTCATTGGCCCAACCGGCGCGTACTTTCGCGTTGTACATGTATTCCGATCTGATGCCTGAACCGTCATTGAACAGGATGTCGGCATAGTCCATTCCGGCTTCTGCGCCGACAACGAAATTGCCCCATTGCTTATTGTAACCGATAAAGCCGCCATAGGCCCAATCCTTGCCTTCGGCAGGAATTGTGTCCTTGAGAAAACCGTATCCGACGCTTGCGCCGGCGTACAATCCACCCCAGCGTTCTGCCACCGGAGCTGCCATTGGCTCTTCGGCGGATATGACCTGCGGGTCGCCTGCCACGGCATCATTGGTGTCGGCGGCTAGTGTGCCACTGGCCACGGAAGCGAACAACACTGCTACTAAAAACTGTTTCATCTGACTTGCCAACCACACAAACAACCCAAGCCGGGTCTTCGGAGTTGACAATGAACCAACATGGTAAACAAACCGTTGCTACGAACGGGTGCCTTTACAGGTTTGTTATCCATGTTGGCAAAGAGATGAAAAACCGGCAAAATGCCGGGTTTTTGCGGGTCAAAAACATATCACGCGGCTTTGGAGGCTTCGAAAACCAAGTCACCGTTGGTTGTTTTCAAGCGGTCGGCTGCATTGGAGAGCAGGAATGCAGGCACACTGTCGGCATGAAGCGGTTTGGCGAAGAAGTAGCCTTGCAGCTGATCACATGCGATGGCGCGCAGGAAGTTGACCTGTTCTTCAGTTTCGACTCCCTCAGCCGTAATCCGGATTCCGAGTGTTTTGCCGAGCGAACCAATGGTGCGCAGCACGTCGCAAGCGGCCTTGTCGCTGTCGATCGCCGATATGAAAGACTTGTCGATTTTGATTTTATCGAACGGAAATTTCAGCAGATAGGACAGACTCGAGTATCCAGTGCCAAAATCATCCATGGCAATCGAAACACCGAGATCCTTGAGGCGCATCAGAGTGGCCAGAACTTCGTCCGGGCGCTCGATGAGCAGGCTTTCCGTGATTTCCAACTCAAGGCGCGCTGGCAGCAGTCCGGTTTCAGCCAGAGCCGAAGTTACGACATCGACGATCCGTTCCTTGTCAAACTGGGGAGCCGACAAGTTAACGGCGATTGTCAGATCTTCCGGCCAGGTCGCCGCCGTGCGGCAGGCCTCGCGGATAACCCATTCGCCAATACTCTTGATCAAGCCGTTGGCTTCGGCAATCGGCACGAACTCGGCCGGCGATATGCGTCCGCGGATCGGATGGTTCCAACGCAACAGCGCTTCAAAGCCAACTGCCTTGTTTTCTTCCGCGCCGACCAGCGGTTGGTAAAACAGTTCGAGTTCCTTGTTTTCCAGCGCAAACTTCAGATCGAACTCGAGCGCACGCCGTTCGCGGGCCTGGCTATCCATGCCCGATTCAAACATCTTGTAAGCGTTGCGTCCGCTTTCCTTGGCGCGATAGAGTGCCAGATCGACATTGCGCAGCAATTGGTCCGGCCGTGTTCCGTGGCGCGGGGCAATTGCCATGCCGATCGAAACGCCGACAGACATTTTTTCGCCGTCAAACTCAAATGGCTCAACAATCGTGCGCAAGATTGCCTGCGCCAGCGATTCCATTTCCTCGACGGTAATCGATTTTGGCAGAAGCACTGCGAATTCGTCGCCGCCAAGCCGCGACGCAAATGCGCCAACCGGCATGATCGCCTTGAGGCGATTTGACACTTCCACGAGCAACTTGTCGCCGATGGGGTGCCCAAACGTGTCATTGACCGCCTTGAAGTGGTCAAGGTCAAGGAAAAGCAATGCAAACTGGGCGCCGTACCGCTCAAGCCGGGTGACGTTCTGATTGAGAATTTCGGTGAAGTAGGCGCGGTTAAGCAGTCCGGTCAACGCGTCATTGTGGGCAAGGAAGCTGATGCGTTCATCCGATTTTTTCTGCATCGTGATGTCTGATCCGACACCGTGGTAGCCGATAAATGTGCCAAAATCATCGAAGTCAGGCGTTCCGGTCATCGACCACCAATGAACCTCGCCTTTGACTGTGACCGGGACCTGCAGATCATTGAAGGACACACGCCGTGTCATTGAACCAAGCATGATTTCCACGGCCGGATGCTGATTTTCATCCTTGCTGTGGAACAGGCCGCTGAGACTTGTAGACGTCAAGATTTCCTTGGAATAATCGGCGACCTCGGCAAAACGCTCGGAGGGCCTGACAAAGGTGAGGACGCTGTCGGTTTCCCATAGCCAGTCACTGGAGTGCTTCTCGAAATCTTTCAAAAGCAAAGAAATGGTCTTTTGCTGTTTGACAAGTTCCTGGCCCGCCATGACCACGCGGACCATTGATTTTGTCTGGCTGACAGCGGTTGTGATGATGAAGATCACATAGAGCACCAGTGTAAACGCCATCAGCAATGACTGGCTTGAAATCGAAGTCATCAGCGTGAACAAAGATGAGAGCATGATTGGGGACAAAAACGCTGCGGCCATCCATGGCATTGACACCAGAGCAAAACCGCCAACACAAAAAATGCCGGCAACCGAGGCTGACGCCAAGATCAATTGCTGATGCGAATCCAGAGTTGCGATGAATGGCGGCAATGCTGCCCACATGGTGCCAAGTAGCATTGCCACAAATAGGAATGGCTTTTGACGCTTTGCCAAATCGCGCGGATTTTTGCCGGGATTGACATCCGTCCGGCTCATTTGCTGCCAGACTGCCAGCCCAAGAAGGCAGATCGAGCACACAAGCACGTAAAGCAGTGTCTTGAAGCCAATTTGCGGGCCATTGGCGACGGCTACGAAATTCACACTTGCCAGGAAGATGTTGCCCAAAAGCAGTGAAGGCACCAGACGGGCTGTTGCCTTGAACTGTTCAAACTCAAGCTGATTTCGGATATCCACTGACAATCCGCCCAGGTTTGCCGCCTGGTCGAACATGTTCCTGCCAATTGAAATCAGTTTATACAGTGTCATCTGCGCCGTCCATCCCCACACGAGAGCGACCGTAGCAGACGCCGGTTTACGAAACCCTCAAAGCAACCCGAAAAGCGCGCTATGGAAAACCAAAGGTTAACGCGCGCAATGCAACCTCTCCCGTTAACCGGGCATTTGTCATACTTGGCGGAATACTCACGAGAAAACGAGTTAATCAAGGAATTGGCAACCCCGAAGCGCGCATAGAAGGAGCAACAACGGGCTCAAAAGGGGGCGATACAACATGGCATCATCTTACGGACTTGAAGATCTGAACTTGCATTTGCCGACTGCGGCATTGACAGGCAGCCTGCGCGACTACCGCGAGCCGGGCGGAATTGACCTTTTGGCCCGCGCCGACGGCTTTTTTGCTTGGCAAGATTTGCGCCGCACATGCAATCTGTGGCCTTACTCCAAGTCAACCGATACCGCGCCCAAGACCACTTGCGTGGCGCGGGACGACAAGGGTGAACTTGTCGAAGGCGTCAATTTTGCATCGCAAGACTATCTAAGCCTCTCGTCGCACCCGCATATCAAGGACGCAGCTATTGAGGCCGTCAAGAAGTACGGCGTGCACAGCGCCGGCTCGGCTGCATTGCTTGGCAACACCAAAAATTCGCTTTCCCTTGAAAAAACGATTTCCGATTTTACCGATGGCCGTGAAATTGTCCTGTACCCGACCGGCTGGTCAGCTGGCTTTGCTGCCGTGCAGGGCTTTATCCGCCCCAGCGACCATGTTGTCATGGACGTTCTTGCCCATTCCTGCCTTCAGGAAGGCGCGCGCGCTGCGACCGGCAACATCCACTTTCATGGCCATCTCAACGTGAAGGGCCTGGAACGGCGCTTGCAGAAGATCCGCCAGAATGACACCGAGAATGCAATTCTTGTCGTGACCGAAAGCCTGTTTTCGATGCATTCGGATACACCAGACATTCACGCGCTGAAGGCAGTTTGCGAAGAATTCAATGCCTCGCTCCTGGTCGATTGCGCCCATGATTTCGGTGCAATCGGCGATGATGGCCTTGGCCATCTTGGCCTGCAGAATGCGCTTTCCTGCGCCGATATCATCATCGGTTCTTTCTCCAAGACCTTTGCGTCCAATGGAGGCTTCATCGCCATGCGCAATCGCGCCCAGAAGGAGTATCTGAAGTATTACTCGGCGACGCAGACATTCTCCAATGCCTTGTCTCCGGTGCAGGCAGCTTCGGTTCAGGCGGCGTTTGAAATCGTCGCTTCACAGGAAGGCCGTGATCGACGCCGCTCGCTGATGGATAACATCCTCTACATGCGCGCCGAATTGGGCAAGGCCGGACTTGAGACGCTTGGCGATCCATCGCCGATTGTTCCGGTTCGCGTCGGCACTGAAGGACAGGCGCGCATTGCGTCCTGGCGGTTGAACGAACTTGGCGCTATCGCCAACCTTGTCGAGTACCCGGCCGTGCCGCAGGGCGGCGCGCGCTTTCGAGTGCAAGTCATGGCCAATCATACCCATCAGGAAATTGACCTCTTGATAAAAGCCATGGTAAAAGCAATGCAGATGGCCGAAGCGGACTTCCGCCCCTACCGCTCGGTCGCCACAATCGCACAGCAGCCGTCACAGGTTGCCGCATGATCGCAGGGGACATGCATGACACCGACCTTACTCGCAGTTGACGACGACGCATCCTCGGCAGAGCTGATAGTCCGCATTGCCGAGCGTTGCGGATTTGAGGCTTTCGCGACATCCGACCCGAGGGGCGTGCTGGAGCTCATCCGACAGCTGGACCCGTCGATCCTATCGATTGACGTGCGGATGCCTAATATCGATGCGGACGGGCTGTTGGCCTTGTTGGCAGAGAAAGCATTCAAGGGAAAGATACTGATCGTCAGCGGTCAGGATACAGACACATTACGGGCAGTGGCAGACAATGGCGAACGCCTGGGTCTGGCGAGGCCAGAGACGATGCAAAAGCCGATCGATATTGCGAAACTGCGTATCGTTCTGGGCGCAATCGGGCGCGAATTGCGCACGCAGGTCGCCTAGCTTCAACCTACAGGTTTGCGGTTAAAGTGCCAAATCCGCCGCTTTCCCAGCGGCGGATTTGTCATTTTGTGAGTTCACTCGCGTTACTGATGGGTTTTGCAAGAGATCGGGCAAGCCGCATGGGAAACCAGCCGTGCAGAGTATGGCAACGCTTTGCAGCTGTTGCTATTTTCCAAGCAGGACTGTTGCCGGCTGGAACACAATAGAGCAGAGGCAGGTCATATTGCGGGCGTGGATTATCCCTCAAAAGAGCTTGCGCGCCCCCTGCGCCGATGGTTCTTATCGCAGTCACCCATTCTTGCGCAGACACTCCCGAGCTTGTTTGGCGACATGAGGAACGTAATGAAGTTCAACGAAATCATACGCCGAACCTGCACGGCGATTCGAGGCGGCGATGATCGGCGCTATTCAAATCTGGAGACAAAAACAGCTCACGCCGCCACGCCTGGATGCAGGAACACATCCATCTTGCCAAGCAAGCGCGCCAGATCGACAGGTTTGGTGTCGAAATCGCTGCAGCCTGCATTCATCGCATTCTGGCGGTCGGACTCAAACGCGCTTGCCGTCAGTGCGATCACTGGAATGTGGCGTGTCGCTGGATCTGCCTTGATGCGGCGTGTGGCTTCGCAGCCATCCATTTCACCCAGGCCAATATCCATCAGGATGAGCGCCGGCTGCACCTGTTTGGCAGCCTCAATGCCGCTTGGACCATCTTCCGCAAATCGGATCTCAAAACCGCGGCGCTCAAGGCGGCGGCCGAGAACATCTCGATTCATCGGGTTGTCTTCGACAATCAGAATGAGGGCCATGTCAGCACCAGTTTCCCGCAGTTTGTTTCATGCATTCGATATTTCATCCGGCCTTTTGAACAAGCGTTGCGACGCCGGATTCGACATCTTCAATCACCCGCAGCAGCCGTTCGCGGTCCAGCGGTTTGGAGATGAATCCGTCTGCTCCGTCTTTGAATGCGCGTTTGCGTTCGTCCAACACGCTGAGCATCAACACTTTGGTGTTGGCGCAATTCCGGTCTGCTCTGATTTCGCGCAACAGGTTCCATCCATCGCTGCCGGGCAGCATGATGTCGAGAATGACAAAGGCGGGACGCGCAGTGCGCACAATTTGTAAACCGGTGTGGCCGTTGTCGATCAGGATCGTCTTGTAGCCTTCTTTGTTCAAGACTCGCTCAGCCAGTTCAAGCACGGAATGATCATCGTCAATAACGACCACGGTCTTTTCCGCGTTCGCGGAACGCGCCATCGGCGCTGGCGAGATCATCGCCAACTCCTCTGCGGTCATGTCATCGTCTTCGTCTGCAGCGGCAACCTGTTGCGGCGCGGTGGACGTGCTTTCCGTCACATTTTGTTTGGCGACCAATTTGCTGCGGTCGCTGACCCGCTCCATCACGCTGCCACCGACCTGGACGGCCGGAAGGTTGATGGTAAAGCAAGCGCCTTCTCCGGGTTCACTTTCGACCGAGATCTCGCCCTTCATCAGGCGGCACAGGTTCTGACTGAGCGACAGGCCAAGGCCGGTGCCACCGAACTTCGCCGCGATGGCTGCATTGGCTTGTTGAAAATTCGAAAAAAGCTTGGACTGCTGTTCCTTGCTGATTCCAACACCTGTGTCGGCGACACCGATGACGACCCAGTCTTTGCCATCACGATCAACCCGGTCAACCGAGAAGGTGACTTTGCCGTTTTGCGTGAATTTGGCGGCGTTGGACAGAAGATTGAGCACGGCTTGGCGCAGTTTTGTCGCATCGGCGTCAATCGTGCCCAGATTCCTGCCGCGCTCGACGACGAACTGGTTGGTGTTTTTGACCACCATCGGCCGGCCAGTGAACTCGATTTCGTCAATGAACCGGTCAAGCGACATACGCTCGAGATAGAGATCCATCTTGCCGGCTTCGATCTTGGAGATGTCAAGAATGTCGTTGACCATCGACAAAAGATGCTTTCCGGCGGCGCTGATCTTCTGCAAGTCTGCGATCTGCTCGCCCCGTCCGTCGATTTCGGCGTCTTCAAGCATAATCTCGGAGTAACCGATCACGGCATTGAGCGGCGTGCGCAATTCGTGGCTCATCTTGGCAAGAAATTCGGACTTGGCACCGTTGGCCGCTTCCGCTTCTTCCTTGGCGGTCGTCAAAGCGCCCATGGTTTCCCGGTGACGTGTGACTTCCTGCATGAGACCCGACTGCGAATCGATGATGTTGGCGTAATAAATGGCCATCATGAACACATAGGCCGAGGAGAGAACGGCGGACAGAATGCCGACAGTTGCCAGATTCTCCAGCGGAATATGGACCGGAAAGCCGCCAAACAGGAACGAAATGTAGAATGCGAGCATGCTGAGGCCAATTTCGGCTAATACGGCAAGACGGGTAAACGGTGTCGAACCGAGATAGAAAAAGGCCAGAAGCGGGACGATCAAAAGCCACATCAGGAATGGAGAGGAACCGCCGCCGTAATGATAGGAGCCAAACAGGATGGCAAAGATCAGGTTCTGGACCGACAACAGCGCAAGGGTCTCATAGCGGACCGGCAGATATTTCACAGCCAGCAAAATGCCCCAGAAAAACGTGATCGAAGCACCCAGGACCGGCACATGCGGCCAAGGATTGGGATCATAGATCATCAGGAACACGGTGATCGGGTGGCTGATGACTGGGCCGAAGATATGACTGATCAGGAACATCCGGATCCGGCGCTCGGAAAGCACGTCGCCGCGAAACCTGTCCGGCATGAACCAATCGATAACGGAATCAAGCGCCCGCTGGAAATGCTGCATCAACACCATAGTGTCATTCCCCCAATAAGGTCAGACAAGATAGCGGAAGGGCTTTTAACGAAGCGTTAGCGCCTCGAAATTCGCTTGGGGCCTAATCCAATCAATATGGTTTGCTGCCGCTTTCGGTTTAGAACTTGCCAACCACATTGAGGAAGACACCCCCATCATCGAGCGTGAGATCGGAGAGATCATCCGAGAACTTGCCAAAGTTGTAGCCAACGCCAACCTTCATATTATCGCCGACATGGCGGTAGGCGGCGGCAAGAAAGCCATATTCGGTTTGCTTGGCTTCGACCGAGTGCAGCACCCTGCCCTCAAACAACAGATCCCAATTTTTCACGACAGCGATGTCTGCGCGCAAAATCCCGAGATGCGCGGTGCTGGCGGTGAAATCGGCACGCGCGCGGCTGTCGGATACTTCGCCAGACCGGAAGCCATACTTGGCGCCGATCGTGAGCCATTCATTGATGTCATAGGACGCATCAACTGAAAGGATATGGCTCTTTTGCGCAGGACCAAAGATGTTGCCATCTGCATTGACCTGCTGGGCGCCCGGCAGATCATGGAGATAGGTGTATTTGAACAAGAGGTTCAGTCTGTCGTTCTCGATTGGCCGGTATGCGGCCCCAATGGACGCCTCGACATAGGTTCCATTCAGAAGATCGCTCTGATCCGATTGCGAGAACAGGGCATCCAGGTGCCCTATCAGGCGCCAGTTATCGTTTGTCTTGACGCTGGCATCGGCCTGCGCCAGCCAAGTCGTGCGGTCACGCGTATCATCATCAGAATCTTCAAAACGCACCTCGCCATTCAGCGACAGTTTTGTGATCTCGGTGGAGTAATCCACCTGCGCCGTGAAGGCCTTGCGGTCAAAATCGCTGGCGTACGGGTCAAAGACCGTTCCAAGGGCCATGCCCAATGACACGCTCCAGACTTTGTCCGGGGTAAATGTCAGACCATAGACCTGGCTCAACTTGCGTGATTTGCCGAATATGTCCGCGTTGGACTCGGTAAATGCGGTTGTCCAGTCATCCAGCCGAACCTTGGCTCCGGCAGTCAAGATGCCATAGTCGCTGCCGACGAGGCTTGACGAGGTGTCTGAATAGGTGCCCCTGTCCGGGTCCAGCTTGTAACCGGCAAAGTAGCTCGTGTCGGCATCCTTGTTGTAGGTGAGCGACAAAGCACCGCCTACTCCTGTTGTTCCGTAAGAGGCCTCAGCACCTATTTTCAGACGTTCGGTCAGCTGGGTTTCGACGCCCGCGCCAATCCGGTTGTTCTTCAGCCGGTCGCCTTTGCGGGCGACAGTTGCCTGCGCAAAAGCGTACACTTTCGACTTTTCGTCGAGTTTGCGGATGACGCGCGCGCCGACGTCGACCGTGTCGCCGTTCGCATGCGCTTTTGCTGGTTCGCGCTCGCTGCTCCATGTCACACCGGCAATCAGCGACCAGTTCTCGGCGACTTGCGCTTCGAATTCGGCGCTGGCTTTCAAGCGGCGGCTCGATTTTCCGGCAAGCTTGCCCTCGGCAGCAATGCGTGCACGCACTTTATCGGAAAGGTCGACATAAAGTCCGGCGCCAAATGCCTGTGTATCGTCTTTCGTCTCGCCATCAAGCGCGCTGAACCCGGCTTCCCGGAACTCATAGTATCCGTCAAGTCCGCCAGACAGCGCTCCGCCAGTCATTTCACCAAGATCAGCCTTGCCCCGCATCCGGTAAGCAAGCGCTGTTTCATTGATCGAGCCGACGACGAGTTCGTCGCGGAACGTCAGGCCGCCATCTGTCGAAAACGCCTGGCCGACACCCCGGCCTCTGGATTGCGCAACCTCAAATTCAATTTCGGATTTCTCCGACATGCGCACCAGCAGATCAGCTTCCAGCTTCTCGTTGCGCTCGCCGCCGACCTTTTCGGACAGGCCCGTCGCGCCGACACGAACCTTATCGCCTAGCCATTGCTCAGCCCGCCCACCGTAGGATTGTCCAAGTTCCCTGCCGAGTGCCGGTGTCGCCTCATAGTTGACGACAAGGTGCAATTCATCCGAACCGGACGGTCCGCCGATGATTGCGCCGCCGCCCGCAGTGGTGCTGTTCAACGGCGCTTTGAGGATGATCACGCCCTGGAAATAGTCGATCGTGTAATCCTTGCCTTCGGCCAGGACAGTGCGCGAGACGACTTCTCCTGTGACCGGATTGCGCCGTTCGATGACAACCTGCTCAGATCCCGTTGTTACGTCCTGGCGCTTGAGGAAGTAGGCGGAACCGCCGGTTCCCAAAAAGTCATCGCGCTGCGGTATTGTGCCGGGTTCAGCGGCAAAAGCTTCAATTTGTGTCTTGGGCATGCCGAGCCGGTTCGCCTTTTCCGACTTGTAGAGCGCATGCGCGCCATAAAGTGCACGCTCATTGCGGGCGAATGTCGCTCCGTTGATCGTGGTTTTGAAATTGCCCCACATCACATGGCTTTGGCCGCGCTCCAGCCGGATATAGACCTTGCCGCTGGTCGGCGCATCTTCGACAATCGTCGAGTCATCGCCGTAAATCGGGTAGTAATCGTCGGGATCGAGGCGGCGCAACAGTTCACGAGGACCCTTGTTGCTGCCGCTCTTGAACATGTCCTTGGCTGAGCCCTCGCCCGTATCGGCAGCGGCGGTCAGCAGGTATTTGCCCTTGATTTTACCTTTCAAGTAAAAAGCCAAACGACCCTTGGTGTAGGTCTTGTCAAACTCACCCGGCGCCGCCGTTTCGATGTTGTCGCCAAAGCGGCGGCCAACAGTCAGATCTGCCAAAGCCACATAGAACCAGTCATTCTTGGGAATGTTGACCTGGCGTGTGAATTGCAACCCTTCTGAATTGCCGCCATTGACCGCGATTTCCACATCATGGTCGCCGGGCGGCAAGATTTGCTGGAACAGAAACTTGTTTTCGGTATCTGTCGGCACTTTCCAGCCCAGAACCCTGACTTCATGGCCTGCGGGAACATTTGTCCCGTAAACAGTCACCGCGCCGCCTTGAACCGGGATGTTGCGGACTTTCGCCAGATCCTCAGTCGGATCTTCGCTCACGCTGCCTGTGACAAAGTCATCGACATTCAAGCGATCCGTTTTACCGGACATCGATTGCCGCGCGGTCTCGTCATAAATACCGGCATCATTATAAACGCGCAGCACATAGGTGTATTCGCCCGGCTTGCGCAATCCCGGCTCCCAGGCCGCAACGCCGTCGGCATCAAGTTCCAACGTTTCAATCGGCTCGGAGTTTACACCCCCACTGCTGATGTCATCTGCGGTTTTGTAGATCCTGATTTCACCGCGCTTGAGAAAGCCGGCATAATTTGTATGCGCTCGAAAGTGTATCGTCGTCGCATCGCCTTTTGGGCGTTCTGCCTTGACCGACAAAATTTGCTTGGCATCCAAACCGTCGAACTTGACCTGGATATCAACCGCTTCCAGACCAAGATCGGTCTTGCGGTCAGCATCGGTCTGGGTTCCGTCGGTGGCCACACCGTCAACGCTGATTTTGAATGGCAGCCCTGCGCCTGTTGCTGCATTGTCTTGCTTCGAAATTTTGGCAATGTCAGCATTAACAACCGCGCAATCGTCGACGACAACACCGCGAACTGACGGGTCGCAATTGCCCTGCCCGGCGCTGCTGGCCGGGACCGCAATGCTGATGACAGCAAAAGACAGGATGGCCATAGCCACGGTCATCAAGCGCGTTGCGCCTGACCTTGCCCTTATCGCTTTGCCCGCCCGAAATGGCATAACTTCTCACCGTTGAATTTACTAAGCAGTGGTAAACAAACGCGGTTAACAGAACGCTAATAATCAACCAGAAAGAGTCTCGATGCCTGCCCCTGCGCAAGCGTCCGAACACTCAAACTTCCGGCCGCGCCCAGCCTCACGGCAATCGCCGAATGAAGGGCTCAACACACTGATACTCAAAGGAAAAACAATACGCGGCACTGCCGGTTCCGGCGGAAATTCACTCTACTTCCGGCGAACCATCTCCGTTTCAATCGACAACTTGTAGTTGCCGTCCGATTTCTTCCATGCAGCCTCGATCTGCTTGCGCACGTTGCCGAGGCGCGCCTTCGCCAACGAGGCATCTTCCTGTCCGGCAAAGTAGGTCAATCGCAGGACCGAATTCTCTTCCGAAAGCGTGGCAATCAACTGGGCTATGCCTTCGTTCCACTCCGGCTTCAGCTTGGCGCTGTCGCCGGCAAAGGCATCGCCGCGCAGGTCAAGCCGCACAACCCGGCCAATGGCAGCGCCAAAATTCAGCTTAGAGACCTTGCCTGCCGTCAACCGGATCACGCGCGGATTTTCGGTTGTCACATGGTAGCCGGTCGGCAAGGTCCGGGTGTCCAATTTGAGGATGAAGTTCGAGCCAATCTTGCGGTCCGGCAGCATGGCGCATGGCACATGATACTGCCCGTTCTTGTCCGTGGTGATCAATTCACCCTTGACGGTTACCAGGCGGACACCAGCGATGCCGCGCTCGGGTTCATAGGGTGACGTTCCACCATCCTGAATGCCATTGCCGTTCCGGTCATCAAAAACCTTGCCGATGATGTCGCCGCAATCAAACACCGCTTCAGGCCGGATCCGGATCGTGGCGCTGCCGCCTGTTCCGATTTGCACACCGGTTGCCGGATCAAGCGCATATGCGTCATTGACGTATTCGCCAGGCTGGGCATTGACCGGAATGCGAAGCTGGAGCGTCACCACCACCTGTCCGGACGCTGGTATGGCGGTTGCAGGCATCGTCACAGTCCGGCCATTCACTGTTGCCGTTGCAGGCGCGCCATCGATGGTGACTGATCCGTCGATCAGCGTGAAGCCAACTGGCATCCTGTCAATGATATTGAGGTCCGCTGTGACTGCTCCGCCATTGTTGGTTGCCGTGATCGTGTAGGTCATGACGCCGCCGCGCAAGCCGATCTGGCTTGAAGCACGTTTTGTGACAGTTACATCGCCAGGCACTACGACCGCCGGATCGAGGGGGATGTGATTGTGAACGACATTCGGATCGCCGGCTGCGATCAGGAATACAAGGAAGTAGGTCGTCGCCGCAGCGCCTGCCGGAGCGCCGGCCTGTGGCTGGACCGCGCATGATCCGCCGGCATTGCCATCAACAGCGCAGATCGAGGCATCAAGCGCGCCGGATGCCGGCACAATGGCGGTTGACGGCGCTGCCACATAGCCCGCTGGTGCGGTTACTTGCAGGCGGTATTCGGTCTGGCCAATGGGGCAAGCCGGATCAGCGCCTGCCATGATGTCAAAGCGATAGCTGCCATCGGGACCGGTTGTCTGCGCCTGCTGCGCGGGTGATGCCAAGCAGACTGCCGGCAACGGTGTTCCGGATGCGTCAGTAATCGTCACTGTCGCACCGGCGACGGGAAGCCGCGTGACGCTGTCATAGACCACGCCGGAGGGGTCAATCGGCAGATTGACATCAGCGATCTGGGAGCCTGCGACAATATCAATCGTGCCCCTGCCCGAGACTACTTCGCCGGTCGCCGGGTCGATTGTCGCCACCGAATAGCCGGTTCCTGCCGGAATTCCCGTGAATTCATAAGAACCATCCGGGTTGGTAACAGTCGTGGCAATGACGACGCCCCCACGGACCAGTTGGACGATATAGCCGCCTTCAACGGGTTCTCCGCTGTCGAAAACCCCGTTCGAATTCTCATCTTCAAACACAACACCGGACAGGCGCGCATCTAGCGGCGGTATCGTCACTGTCGCATCAATGGTGGCGCAGTTGAGCGGGTTGAGGATCTCGCAGATCGTGTACGGATAGGTATAGACGCCCGCCGTCGTGCCCGGCGCGACGGTGATCGTGCCGTCCGGGTTCATGATG
>JBAVTG010000040.1:0-32885 GCA_049696015.1 Rhizobiaceae bacterium
CCGCTGCGCCATCGCTCAACGTGCCGGCGTAGAGATGCTTCTCCAGAAGCGTCGCCCCCTCCCCGGCATTGGCGGCTGCGAGGAGTGAACACCAGATGGTCGATGCAAGCAGAAGTGTCTTCATAAAAATGTCTCCCATGCCCCGCCACATACTGGCGGACGATTCTGATCCAAGCCATACTCAGTTCATGGCTTTCCTGCGGCAAGAAAAATCCCGCCGGATCGCTCCGGCGGGTCATATTGTTCATCAATGCATCAAACTCAGTGCGCCAGCACCGCAAGCAGCAGCAAGGCCACGATGTTGGTGATCTTGATCGCCGGGTTGACGGCCGGGCCTGCGGTATCCTTGTACGGATCGCCGACCGTGTCGCCGGTCACGGATGCCTTGTGGGCTTCCGAACCCTTCATGTGCTTGACGCCGTCCTTGTCGACAAAACCGTCTTCAAACGACTTCTTGGCATTGTCCCATGCGCCGCCGCCCGAGGTCATCGAGATGGCGACGAACAGGCCGTTGACGATGACGCCCAGCAGCGATGCGCCGAGCGCTGCGAAGGCCGAGGCCTTGGAGCCGGAGATGAGCAGCACGCCAAAGTAGACCACCAGCGGCGCAAGCACCGGCAGCAGTGACGGGATGATCATTTCCTTGATCGCAGCCTTGGTCAGGATGTCGACGGCGCGGGCATAGTCGGGCTTGGAGGTGCCCGCCATGATACCCTTGTCTTCACGGAACTGGCGGCGCACTTCTTCCACGATCGAGCCTGCCGCACGTCCGACTGCCGTCATCGCAATACCGCCGAAGAGGTAAGGAATGAGACCGCCGAAGATCAGGCCCGCCACCACATAGGGGTTGGACAGATCGAAAGAGACCGTGCCGATGTCGGCAAAGTACGGATACTTGTCGCCATTGGCCGCAAAGAACTTCAGGTCGTTCGAGTAGGCCGCAAACAGCACCAGCGCACCAAGACCTGCAGAGCCAATGGCATAGCCCTTGGTGACGGCCTTGGTGGTGTTGCCAACCGCGTCAAGCGCGTCGGTGTTGTGACGCACTTCCTTCGGCAGGCCAGCCATTTCGGCGATGCCGCCGGCATTGTCTGTCACCGGACCGAACGCATCAAGCGCCACGATCATGCCGGCAATCCCGAGCATGGAAGTGACGGCAATGCCGGTTCCGAACAGGCCTGCCAGCTGGTAGGTCCACAAGATGCCGCCAACGATCACCAGCGCCGGCAGCGCCGTCGATTCCAGCGAGACCGCAAGGCCCTGGATGACGTTGGTGCCGTGGCCGGTCACCGACGCTTGCGCGATCGAGTTGACCGGGCGCTTGCCCGTGCCGGTGTAGTATTCGGTGATGACCACGATCAACGCCGTGACGATCAGGCCAACGACGCCGCAGAGGAACAGGTTCGTCCCCGTGATAATCTTTCCGTCCACCGTGCCGATTTCGCCCCAGCCGATGGTCAGCGATGTCGCGCCGCCAACGCCGATGATCGACAGCAGGCCGGTGACGATCAGGCCCTTGTAGAGAGCGCCCATGATGTTGTTGGAAGCGCCGAGCTTGACGAAGTATGTGCCTGCGATCGACGTCAGGATCGACGCGCCGCAGATGACCAGCGGATAGGTGATCAGCGCATCGAGATTGTCCGCGCCGGTGAAGAAGATCGCCGCCAGAACCATTGTGGCAACGATAGATACTGCATAGGTCTCAAACAAGTCAGCCGCCATGCCGGCGCAGTCGCCGACATTGTCGCCGACATTGTCAGCAATGGTTGCCGGGTTGCGCGGGTCATCTTCGGGAATGCCGGCTTCCACCTTGCCGACCAGATCGCCGCCAACGTCAGCGCCCTTGGTGAAGATGCCGCCGCCTAGACGGGCGAAGATCGAGATCAGCGAAGCGCCAAAACCGAGCGCCACCAGCGAGTCGATCACTGCGCGGTCATCGGCCCAATAGCCGAGCGGGCCGGTGAGCACCCAGAAGTAGACTGCAACGCCGAGCAGTGCCAGACCCGCCACCAGCATGCCGGTGATCGCGCCCGACTTGAAGGCGATATCAAGCCCGCCCGCCAGCGACTTTGAAGCCGCCTGCGCCGTGCGCACGTTCGCCCGCACCGACACATGCATGCCGATGAAACCGGCCAGCCCGGACAGAACCGCGCCGATCAGAAAGCCGATCGCCGCAGTGCCCGACAGCAAAAACCAGGCGAGAATGAATACCACCACGCCGACGATGGCGATGGTCGTGTATTGGCGCGTCAGATAAGCCTGCGCGCCTTCGCGGATTGCGCCCGCAATTTCCTGCATGCGTGCGTTGCCCTGATCGGCCGCAAGGACCGAGCGCGTCGTCAAGACGGCATAAAGGACAGACAACAGGCCGCAGAGTATGACAAACAAAATGGGTGTCATGGCCAAATTCCCTCGTTGCGCCCGAAAATCCCCTCCCCGGGCAGTTGAATGCGTGCGATTCGCACCTGCGCGCGCCCCGACAACGTCGGCGCGTGTATGCTGAATGGACGGGGAAAGGTCAAGGCGGGGGTGAGATTGCGCATGTGAACGCACTTCTGGTGCGCAAGATGTCAGCTTCACTTGGCAGCAATGCGGGCTGACATTCCTATTTGCCTACGATGGTGAAGTCCGCAGTGGGCTCATGCCCTCACGATCAGCCCGTACTGCCGTTGATATGAGTCAACGCCCTTGAGCAAAACACGTTGTAGGTAACTGCCGCAATCATCTCTCTGAGGAGTTTCAGACATGGAAGCCAGGAAAGAAGCAGCAGATTCGACAAAGGGTACCACTTCACCAAACCCTTCAAATCCGAAACTCACCTGGACCGAAGAAATCGAAGTTGCAGGTGAAGAACTGGTTGCGAGTGTCAAGCGTCTGGCTGCGGAAGGCCAAGTCAGCCGCATCCGTTTGATCGATTCCGATGGTGATATTGTCCTGGAAATGCCGCTGACAATTGGAGCCATCGCAGGCGGTGCAGTCGTTCTCGCCGCACCGGTCCTTGCATTGGTTGGCGCGCTTGCTGTCTTTGTGACCAAGGTGAAGCTTGAAGTCGTGCGCAACGGCAATCCTCCGCCAGACAAATCAAAGTCCCAATAGCGCCAGAACTTATTGGCGGAGATTTTTTGGAGGTCCTGCCATGACTGTCAGACCGGCCATTGTGTTCACTGCCGCCCTATTTCTGGTCTGGGCCAACACCATGCGGGCAGACGACCTCATTCGCAACGTGCATATCGTCGATGTCGAAACCGGCGCCGCAAGTGAAGCAAAAGACATACTGATTGGCGGCGGGATCATTGCCTCCATTTCCGCACCATCGGGTTCCGCATTTTCCGGCGGGCGTGAACTTGACGGCAAAGGCGGCTACGTCATCCCCGGTTTGTGGGACAGCCACGTCCATGTGTTCAGCAGCGCTGATGAACACAAAACCGCCTTCAGACTCTATCTCCTGAACGGCATTACCGGAATCCGCGACATGGGCGCTCTGTTGCCGCTTGATGAGCAGAAACGCATTGCCGCTGGCGTTGAGGCAGGCAGCATTATGGGGCCGCGCATTATCCTGTCCGGCGCATGGATTGACGCTTCGCCGGGCTCTTGGCCGGGCATGTTCCTCGCCAACACGCCGGAAGAGGGCCGGGCAAGAGTCAAGGAAATCACAAAGCAGGGCTGGGCCGCGGCCAAGTCCTATTCGATGCTTGGACAAGACACGTTTCTTGCTATTGCCGATGAGGCAAAAAAGCAGAACCTGCCGCTCGTCGGCCACATACCGGAGTCCGTGACGCTTGAAACGGCGATAAAGGCCGGACAAAACGGCATGGAGCATTTTGGCCGCGTCACCACAGCGTGTTCCACGCAAGAAGCTGCCATGATCGATCGGGTTCAGTCAGCGCTCAAGGCCGATGATCCGCGTTCGGCAATGATCGCCGAGATGGCAACACACAACAAAATCGTGCTGGAAACCTGGGACCTCCGCTTGTGCAATCGGATTTTGGCTGAAATGGCGCGCGCCAATCTGCATGTCACGCCGACGCTGATCGTCTCTGATTTCTACGTGGGCAAACGGCCTGAAGCCAATGACTTAAAGATGCGCACTTTGCCGTCGGCAGTCCGCGCGGCATGGACCCGGCCTGACTTCCGCCTTGAGGCGATGACCGATGAGTTGCGCGCCCTGGCCGGTCAGTCCATTGCCCTTGACTGGAAAACCTTCAAAATGGCCCATGATGCCGGCGTGCCGATCCTGGCTGCGACGGATGCGTCATTCGCAAATCCATTCATCTTCCACGGGTTTTCACTGCTTGACGAACTGGACCGGTATGTTGAGGCCGGCCTTTCGCCGCGCCAGGCGTTGTTGACTGCAACGCTCGCCCCGGCGCGGTTTTTCAAACTGAAATCGCAGGATGGTCCGGTAGCCGTTGGCCGCCGCGCCGACCTTGTTGTCCTGAAGGACAACCCGATTGCCGGCCTTCAGACCCTGCGCACACCCCTTGCAGTCATCGCAAACGGACGCATCCTGGATCGCGCCGCGCTGGATGATTTACAACGTGAACTCGAGTCTGAAGCGGCGCGATAATGGCAAGGGCAGGACGCATCATGGCCATCACACTGACAATTGCTGCAGCCATCATTGCGGGTTTCGTGTGCCTCCTGTGGGTATTAAGCCCCGGCACAATCAGGCCGGTTCTGGATGAAGATGGCCGCTCCCCTCCGGGCAGCCTGTCCGAAAAGGCCTTCGTGCCCATCAATGGCGTTCAGCAAGGTATGTTCATCCGCAGCGCTGACGCGGCCCATCCGGTCCTTCTCTTCCTCCATGGCGGCCCTGCCATGCCGACCTATGCCTTGGAGCAAAAATATCCCACCGGCCTCGAAAAGGACTTCACGATCGTCTGGTGGGAGCAGCGCGGCGCCGGGCTCTCCTACAGCGCCGACATTCCGCCAGCGACGATGACAGTGCAACAGATGGTCGATGACACGGTGGCAGTGAGCGACTACCTGCGCCAACGCTTTGGCAAGGAGAAGATTTATCTCATGGGCCATTCATGGGGCAGCTTCATCGGCATTCAGGCGGCCGCGCAGGCGCCCGACCGTTACCACGCCTATATCGGCGTCGGGCAGCTGACAAACCAGCTTGAATCCGAACGATTGGCCTATGACTACATGCTGAAAACATCCGGCGAGCGGAAAAACACCGGCATGCTGCGAAAACTGCAAGCAGCTCCATTCGAAAAGACCGTACCCCTCCCGGAGCCCTATATGGCGTTGCGCGACGAAGCCATGCACACCTTGGGCATCGGCACCACGCGCGACATGCGATCAGTGATCAGCGGCATCTTCGTGCCGACCTGGATGGACCGCGAATACACGCTGCGGGAAAAATTCAACATCTGGCGCGGCAAATGGTCAGCGCCCACCCGGCAATTGTGGAACCAGGTGCTCAAGACAGACATCACCGTTCAGGTGCCAAAACTTGACCTGCCGGTCTATTTTCTTCTCGGCAAGTACGACTACACGACGTCCCATGACCTGGCCAAAGCCTATTTCCAAAACCTCGAAGCGCCGCTGAAAGCCTTCTACACCTACGAAAACTCCGCCCACAGCCCCATCTTCGAAGAGCCCGAAAAGACAAGAATGATCCTGGCCAAAGACGTCCTGACCAAATCTGCCAACCTCAGCGACAAGCCCTGACTTCGCAAGAGAGATTTCCTGCGGTACAGCAGAGCCAAACGCAGTTTCCAAAGTCAATACGTCGCATCCGCCTCACATTCGCCCACTTTATGCCACGAGCGGCTCGGTGCTCAAAGAGTCCGCCCCTTCCCCGAAGGTCTGTCTTTTCCCGCGCGCGCTGACGCCGCCCGCCTCCCCGCCTTTTGCCTCATCAATCCGCTCAAGCCCTTTCCCCCGCTTGCTGGCAGGCGGTGGATGAACCGGCGGATTTTTCGGGCGGCGGTGCCGATGTCGCGCAATTCGGCGGTGATTTTGGCCGTTCGGCACGCCATTCGGCGTGGGATTCGGCGCGGGTTTTGGCTTGCCGTCAGGCAACCACGCTGCGCTTGGTCAGCGACAGCCAGACCAGCGCGATCAGGCACAGCCCGGTCACCGGCAGGATCATCCAGTTCAGCGCGCCCCAGCCCCAGACCAGAAAGATCTTGCCCGACAACAGCGACGCGCTGGCCACCGAGCCGAACAGCACCGTGTCATGGAAGCCCTGCACCTTGCTCTTCTCTTCCGGCCGGTAGCAGTCCGTCACCATCGCCGTCGCGCCGATGAAACCGAAGTTCCACCCAAGACCCAAGAGGACCAGCGACAGCCAGAAATTCCATAGCTGAATGCCCGAAAGCGCCACAAACGCGCAGCCGATCAGGATGATCAAGCCTGTCGCCACAACCCGTTCGCGGCCGTAGCGGGCAATCAAACTGCCGGTGAAGAAGCTTGGCCCGAACATCGCCAGCACATGCCACTGGATACCCAGCGTCGCCTCATTGACCGAAAATCCGCACCCCACCATCGCCAGCGGCGCTCCTGTCATCACCAGCGACATCAACGCATAGGACCCAACCGAACACAGCAAAGCCACCATAAATCTGGGCTGCGCAATGATTTGCCCCAGCGGCCGACCAGAATCGCGCGCGATGCCCTCGACCTTGGGCGGCTCTATCTGCAGTTTCAATTGCGTCAGAATCGCAAAGCCGACAAATCCAAACAGGATGATGACCATGTAGGCCCCGGCAAATTGCACCGGCAGAAAGACATCCTTGGTGAAGATCACCGCTTGCGCGCCCAGCACTGCCGAGACAATGCCGCCGCCCAGCACCCAGGAGATCGCCTGCGGCTTGAATGATGATGGCGAGTTATCCGCCGCGGCAAAGCGGTATTGCTGGGCAAACGATCCGCCCGTGCCAAGCAGCAACAGCGCTGCGACAAACAGCCAGAACGAGCCTTGAAACAAGGCCAGCGCCGCAATCGCCCCGCCGAGCGATGTCACCAGCGCTCCGGTCATGAATGCATGTTTCTGGCCGATTTTCCGCGCCAGCCAAGCGGCAGGCAACGCGCCGACCGCAACGCCGATGTTGAAACCCGATACCGGCGCAGTCGCCAGCGACTTGTCCGCCCCAAGCAGATACACACCGGCCAGCGCCCCCATCGAAATGGCAATCGGCGGGACTGAACCGACAATCGCCTGCGCCGCTGCCAGGATGAATGCAGCGCGTTTGGCCTGCGGCATGGGCGTGGCGGTCATGGTCAAACTTTCGGGCCGCGCTCTTTGCGGGCGATGCGGTCAAGGACGGCGTTGACCAGTTTGGGTTCTTCGCCGTCAAAGAACGCCTTGGCGATATCGACATATTCGGAAACGATCACCGCCACCGGAACGTCGTGCTTGGCGGTCAGTTCCCAAGTCCCCGCGCGCAGAACCGCGCGCAACGTTGTATCCAGCCGTGACAGCGGCCAGTCGTCAGTCAACGCATCGTGGATGACCGGATCGAGTTTCTTCTGACCGTCAACGACTCCGGAGACTATCTGGCGGAACCATTGCGCATCGGCCTCCAAATATTGCGCGCCATCGAGCTCCTTGCCGAGCCGGTATGTCTCGTATTCCGACACAACTTCCAGAATGCCAACGCCGGCAACATCCATCTGGTAGAGCGCCTGCACGGCAGCGAGCCGGGCCGCGCCGCGTTTGTTGGCCGGGCGAACGCCTGCCGATTTCGGGTCTGCGGTGGTCACTATCAGGCTCCGAAATGCTTTTTGAGTTCGATCATTTTCAGCGCAGCTTTGGCGGCAAAGCCGCCTTTGTCGAGTTCCGACTTTTTGGCGCGGGCCCAGGCTTGCGCATCGGTATCGACAGTCTGGATGCCGTTCCCGATGGCAATGGCCGCATCAACTGACAGGTCCATCAGAGCGCGAGCCGATTCATTGGCGACGATATCAAAATGGTAAGTCTCGCCGCGGATGATCATGCCCAACGCCACAAACCCGTCATATTTGGAGCCGCCTTCTTCTTCGCCAATCAGCGCAAACGTGATTGCCGCGGGAATTTCCAGCGCGCCCATGACGGTCACGACATCGTAGCTTGCACCGGCAACATCCAGTGCCGACTTGGCGCCATCAAGCAGCGCATCGGCCATATCGTCATAGAATCGGGCTTCAACGATCAGCAAATGCGGTTTCTTGTGTTTCTCTTTACTCATCAAAAGCTCCAGCCGCGCAACTGCGTGCGCCGCCATACTATCACGGGATTTCGTGGGCGGGATTAGGCTTCTTTAGCCGCTTCCGCAAGCCGCGCCGCATAGCGCGCCATTGTATCGACTTCGAAATTCAACAAATCGCCTGCTTTGCGCTCGCCCCAGGTGGTGACTTCAAGCGTGTGCCTGATAATAAGCACGTCAAACTCGTCGCCTGAAACGGCGTTGACCGTCAGCGACGTGCCATCCAGCGCGACCGAACCCTTGGGTGCAACGAATTTTGCCAGCGCACGGGGCGCGCGGATCTTGAACCGCACAGCCTCACCTTCGGGCGTAACCGACAGGATTTCTGCCATGCCATCGATATGACCCGAAACAATATGGCCGCCAAGTTCGTCGCCGACCTTTAATGCCCGTTCGAGATTGATGCGCTGCCCTGGTTCCCAACTGGCTGTAGTCGTCAAGCGAAGCGCCTCTTCCCAGGCTTCCACTTCGAACCAGCGGGCGTTGGACGTTTCTTCCGGAAGCGCCACAACGGTGAGGCACGTGCCAGAACAGGCGATTGAGGCCCCAATTGCGATGGACTTCGGGTCATAGGCGGTGTTGATGCGCAGGCGCAGTCCCTCCGGCAGCATGGTCTTCTTGTCGATAGTGCCGACATCGGTGACAATTCCGGTAAACATCAATCACACTTTCACATAGTCGCTGCGCGTGTCGGAGCCGTAGCTCTCTATTCGCGTCAATTCAAATCCGGCTGGCTTGCGGGCCGTGTTGACGGGGGATGCAATGCCGTCATCCCCAACTGTATTGCTCGAGGTGAAAAGAACAATCCGGTCAACCAACCGCTCGTCCATGAAGTTTTGTGCAGTTTGAGCACCGCCTTCGATCATGATTGACGAAATGCCTTGGGCGCCAAGATCATCGAGCAATTCAGGCAAGGCAACCTTGCCGCGATGTTCATCACAGGAGAGGATCCGGCAGCCCGCTGCCTGCAACTCAATTCGTTTTTTGGAACCTGCAGAAGCCAGACCTGCAATCCAGACCGGAACATCGTGTGCCGTTGTCGCCAGCTTTGATGTGGAAGGCATACGCAACGCGCCATCAAGCACAATGCGGATCGGCGAGCGCTTCTCGAGCCCCGGCAGGCGGCAGGTCAATTGCGGATCATCAGCCTCAACCGTTCCCGCGCCAACCAGAATGGCATCAGACTGCGCGCGCATCATGTGAACCATGCGCCGGGAGATATCACCTGTTATCGGCACTTGCCCCGCGCCTTTGCGGCCGATCATGCCATCAGCGGAAATGGCAAGCTTCAGAGTCACTTCCGGGCGTTTTTTCATAGATCGAGTCAAGTAACCCGATAGACCCTCGGCCGCTTCTTTCGCGAGAATCCCTTCAACAACCTCTATCTCCGCGTTGCGCAAAATCGCGGTTCCCTTGCCAGACACGCGCGGATCTGGATCACCTGCGGCAATCACCACCCGGCTCACACCCGCTGTCACCAAAGCCTCCGCACAAGGCGGCGTGCGACCGTGGTGGGCGCATGGTTCGAGGGTCACATAGGCTGTGGAACCACGCGAAAGCTCACCGGCTTCGGCGATGGCCTGTGTTTCAGCGTGCGGTCGCCCGCCGATCGCTGTCACGCCGCGCCCGACGATGATGCCGTCCTTAACCAGCAATGTGGCGACGGACGGATTGGTTCCCGTTTGGCCAAGGTTTATCCGCGCAAAGCGAATTGCGGCCGCCATATATCTCAGGTCAAGCGCGGTGGCGCTCACATGCCGTCCGCGCCGCCATCGGCGTCGGCCTTCCCTTCGGCTGTCAATTCGCCGATCAGATCGCGGAAATCCTGCGGGTCGGCGAAGTCCTTGTAGACGGACGCGTAACGCACAAAGGCGACATGATCGATGCGCTTGAGCGCTTCCAAAACCATGGTTCCAATTTCAGTCGAGGCAATTTCAGGCTCACCTGAACTTTCCAGCTGCCGCACGATTCCGGAAACGGCACGTTCAATCCGGTCTTCATCGATCGGGCGCTTTCGCAGCGCAATCTCAAACGAACGGTGCAGCTTTTCTCGGTCAAACAGCACCTTGCGCCCGCTCTTCTTGACAACCATCAATTCGCGCAGCTGGACGCGTTCGAACGTGGTGAACCTGCCGCCGCAATCCGGGCAGATCCGGCGGCGGCGGATGGCGTTGTTGTCCTCAGCAGGACGCGAGTCCTTCACTTGCGTGTCGGGTGACTGGCAGTAGGGGCAGCGCATCGGACCTCCGGGGAATCGTTATGCGTCCGTGTTAGCCCAGATGCGGGTAGATCGGGAAGCGGTCCGTCAGCGCCATCACCTTTTCCTTGACCCGGGCTTCAACTGCGGCGTTTCCCTCGTCCGAATTGGCGGTTTTGAGACCGTCAAGCACTTCAGTGATCAGATTGCCGACTTCGATAAACTCGGCCTTGCCGAAGCCGCGCGTTGTTCCGACCGGCGTTCCAAGACGGATACCAGAGGTGATGGTCGGTTTCTGCGGATCATTGGGCACGCCATTCTTGTTGCAGGTGATGAAAGCGCGGCCCATGGCGGCTTCCGACGCCTTGCCCGTCAGGTCCTTTGGGCGAAGGTCGACCAACATGAGGTGGGTGTCTGTGCCGCCGGAAACGATGGCGAACCCGTTCGCCACAAGCGTTTCGGCCAGCACTTTGGCGTTTTCCTTCACGGCCTTGATGTAGGTTTTGAAATCGTCGGTCAACGCTTCGCCGAATGCTACTGCCTTGGCGGCAACGACATGCATCAGAGGGCCGCCCTGCAGGCCCGGGAATACTGCCGAATTGATTTTCTTGGCGATGTCTTCGTCGTTGGTCAGCACCAGACCGCCGCGCGGGCCGCGCAGCGTTTTATGCGTGGTGGACGACGCGACGTGAGCATGCGGAAATGGCGAGGGATGTTCGCCGCCGGCGATCAGGCCGGCAAAATGCGCCATGTCGACCCAAAGATAAGCGCCGACCTTGTCGGCTATGGCGCGGAACCTGGCGAAATCGATGACGCGCGAATAGGCAGAGCCGCCAGCGATAATTATCACCGGCTTGTGCTCAACCGCCAACGCTTGGACCTGATCATAGTCGATCAGGCCGGTGGCAAGGTCGAGGCCGTATTGTATTGCGTTGAACCATTTGCCGGACTGGTTTGGCTTGGCGCCATGGGTCAGATGGCCGCCTGCATCGAGGCTCATGCCCAGAATTGTGTCGCCGGGCTTGGCCAGTGCCATGAACACGGCCTGGTTGGCCTGCGAACCCGATGACGGCTGGACGTTGGCAAACTTGCAGCCGAACAGTCTGGTGACGCGCTCGATGGCGAGATCTTCGGCAATGTCAACGAAATGGCAGCCGCCATAATAACGACGGCCGGAATAGCCTTCTGCGTACTTGTTGGTCATCACCGATCCCTGCGCTTCCAATACCGCGCGGGAGACGATGTTTTCCGAAGCGATCAGCTCGATTTCATGGCGCTGGCGGCCAAGTTCGGACCGAATTGCGCCGAACAGCGCCGGGTCTGCTTCTTCGAGAGAGCGGTTGAAAAACGCGGTGTTTGCCTTCGACATGCGGGAAGCCTCCATGGCGCGCCAGGCAAGCCCGGCCGGAATTGAAGCGCGCCATTAGCACAAGCCGAACCGCATGCGAAAGCCGGACAGCGCCGCTTTTATCGCCCAAAACGAAAATGCCGCACGGTTTGCCAAAACCATGCGGCACGGATCTTCCATTTGAAACGGTTAAAGGACCTGACCGATACCGGAATCGATCGACAGCTCGTCGACGCCATCACGCTTGTAGATGTCGTCGCGGAAATGGACGATGCCATCGCCGGTCGACCAAGCAGTGATGTAGGTGAAATAGACAGGCACCGGATTAGCCAGCGGCACGGCAACATCCTGCTGGGTCGCAATGGTATTCTCAATCTGCTTTCGGTCCCAGCCCGGCGTATCTTTCAAAAGCCAGGTGCCAAGATCGCGCACGTTCTGGACGCGCACGCAGCCGGAGGATTCGAATCGCAGGATGTTGTTGAACAACCCCTGCTTTGGCGTGTCATGCATGTAAACAGCATGCGGATTGGGGAAGTTGATCTTCATCGACGACATGGCGGAATTGCCACCAGGGTCCTGGCGCAAACGATAATTGACTGCCTCGTCGGAATTCCAGTTGACGTTTTTGGGGTCGATTTCCTGACCATCGGGTCCAAAAATGCGGATGGAATTGTCTGTCAAATAGTTCGGATCCTTTTGCATCAAAGGGATGATGTCTTTCTGGACGATCGATTGCGGCGCATTCCAGAACGGGTTGACAACAATGTTGGTGATTTTTGAATTGAGGATTGGCGACTGGCGGTCAATCTTGCCAACAATGGCCGTGTGGCGCTGAGCGACGCGGCCGTTTTCCACGGCCTCGATCTGGGCCGCCGGAATGTTGACCATCACATAGCGGTCGCCAAGAAAGCCGGACATGGAACGCAGCCGGACCAGATTTGTTTCAAGCTGGGTGAGGCGCACTTGCGCAGTGATGTTGAGCGCAGCGAATGAATATTTGCCGATCACGCCATCAGCGGGGAACCCGTGGCGCGCCTGAAAGCGTTTGACGGCGCCATCAACATAGGAGTCGAACTTTGGCGACAGGCCGGCCTTTTTCGACAGATCACCCGAAACCATCAGGCGCTGGCGCAGTGCCACGACAGCCTGATCAGAAACGCCGATCTTGAGCTTCTTGGTTGCGGGAACTTGCGACCAGCCGCCGTTGGAAACAATGGCGCGATACTGATCAATGGCGCGTTCTATGTAGGAAACTGTTTCAGGGCTGAAGATCGGCAGTGTCGATTTCACTTTGCCGCTGGTTTCAGCCGGTTTGGCGTCAAACTGGTCGTCCCAATTGCCGCGCTTGGGCGAGGTCAGGATATCGTCGATGACGGTCTGCGCATGTGCCGGAAACGAGATTGCGCCGAGCAGCCCTGCCCCGAGAAATCTAGCAAAATCACGTCGATCCATCTTGGAAGATCCATTCTTGACCATCTTGCGTATCATCCAACTGCTGCCTGAGACCTGGTTACTCGCGTCAAACCATAGCAAAAACATGGTTAATGATTTGCTTGTTTTAGCCTGTCTTGACTTCGAGAAGGCCAACGAAACGGAGCCACAAACCATGTCACTTCCGCTTGCGGCCACGTTTCTTGCAAGTGTTCTGGCTTTCACCGGAATATGGCTAATTCAAGTCCGGCTGAAAGATGCGGGGCTCGTTGACTATTACTGGGGTCCGGGATTTCTTGTCATCGCGCTTGTTCACGGTTGGCTTGGCGGTTTTACGGTCGCGACGGCAACACTGACACTTCTTGTGGCTTTTTGGTCGATGAGATTGTCTTGGCACCTGGTTGTCAGGCATCAAAAATCGTCTGCTGAAGATGCCAGGTACGCGGCAATGCGCTCGGCCGGCGGAACGAATTTCTGGTGGAAAAGTCTGTTTACGGTCTTCCTGCTGCAGGCTGTTTTGCAATGGATCATTGCCCTGCCGCTCCACGCCGCGTTTCTGCATTTGCAAACGGTTTCGGTTTTCAATCCGCTTTTCATCTTCGGACTGCTGGTCTTTCTGGCCGGATTTGCCTTTGAAACAATCGCAGACCGGCAGCTTGCGCATTTCAAACAGGAGTCAGCATTGCCCGGCCGTCTTATGACTTCCGGTCTTTGGGCGCTTTCGCGCCATCCCAATTATCTGGGAGAAATGATTCTTTGGTTTGGCTTGGGCGTTTGCGTGTTTGCGATGAATGGTTCGGCCCTAGCCCTTGCTGGACCGGTCATTTTGGCTTTCATCATAGTCGCCGTATCCATTCCGCTGACGGAGGATCACCTGAGCGCAACGCGCCCGGCATTTGAGGCCTATGCGGCGCGAACGCCGATGTTGCTGCCTCGCCTGGCGGCGCTTAAAAGCTTTGTAGGCGCCTGAACAAACGAAAACCCGGCGGGAGGACGCCGGGTTTTTGTATTCGGATGTATGGAGGAGATTACATCCGGTAGGCGATGGTATCGTTCCAAAAGCGGTCGAGGCGCTGGAGCAATTTGTTCATCGATTTGAATTCTTCTGCGCCAATGCCGCCGACAACTTCTATGCTGCCGACATGACGTTCATAAAGCGAACCGACGACGGCAGCGACCTTCTGGCCTTTTTCGGTCAGCGCAATGCGCACCGAGCGGCGGTCAACGCGGGAGCGCTGATGGGAAATGAAGTCAAGCTCAACCAGCTTCTTGAGATTGTAGGACACGTTTGAACCCAGATAGTAGCCGCGGGTGCGCAGCTCGCCAGCTGTCAGCTCGGATTCGCCGATATTGAACAACAGCAGCGCCTGAATTGCGTTGATGTCGGAGCGGCCGGCGCGGTCAAACTCGTCCTTGATCACATCCAGCAGGCGGCGGTGAAGCCGTTCTACCAGTTGCAGGGATTCCATATAGAGGACGCGCATGGCGTCTTTGGGATTGTCTCGAACGGGTTCGGGACCCGCCATACGCTTGGCTTGCAACATGATTTTCTCGCCTCTGTTTTGCCGGTGTATTTTTTTCTCACCGTTGAGGCGAACATATCCAATGCATCTAAAATTCGATTTAATCACCACGCTTAACGGCGTGTTACTTTCAACACTCCGGCAATTAGGGCCAACAAAAGCTTAATTGCCGCGTTTGCGCTCTTCCAGGTACAGCGCCAGCCTGAATGCCAGATAAAGCACTGCGACGGCCAGATGTGCCATCAAAGTTACCGGCCTTTCGCCATAAAGGCCGGGATAGACAAAATACATCACGGTTTCAGTGAGCGCGGCTGCGGCCCAGATCACCGGCCCCCAGGATACGACCATCCAAAGGCCGGTCGCGGCTACGGGAAACAGCACCGCCAGAGATGCGGCAGCGATCTGCCAGTGGACTGGCATCGTGTCGAAGCGGTTGTTGATGCCTTCATGAAGGCCAATGAGCTGAATCCAGTAATTCACGGCAGCATACAGGCAAAAGGCAGAAATGATCCGGCAAAACCAGACGAATGCCGTCAAAGTCAGGGATGCTTCCTGCTGTTTGAGTTGATCGTTCTGGCTGGTCAATGACATGGCGCGTCCATTTCTCTCACGAATCGACCAGAGAGCCGACCCGCAGCTTAATGTTGAACCATTGAAGCTTTGCCGCCTAGTGCCAAGTCTGAGGGCAGCTGCGCGATGGCTTGGCCGCAAGCGTTCAGACATGATATGCAGCGGCATCTTGCCGATAGAGACCTGCAATGAACAAGCCACCCGCCCCTGCCCGCACTGTTGACGAGATTACCGGTTCGCATCGCTTTCGCCGTCTGCGCAAGGCCGATTGGTCGCGGCGGCTTGTGGCCGAACACCGGCTGTCTGTGGATGATTTGATCTGGCCGCTGTTTCTCATGGATGGTGACAATTGCGCCGAGGATATCGCGGCGATGCCGGGCGTGCAACGCTTGTCAGTAGACCGCGCCGTGCGCGAAGCCGAACGCGCCGCAAGGCTTGGCATCCCGGCCATTGCCACGTTTCCTTATATCGCCAAAGCACACAAAGACGTTCGCGGTTCGCATATTTTGGACCCGGACAATCTGATCAACCGCGCCACCCGCGCCATCAAGGCGGCGGTGCCGGAGATGGGCATCATCACTGATGTGGCGCTTGATCCATTCACCAGCCACGGGCATGACGGCATTCTGCGGGACGGCATCATCGTCAATGACGAGACAGCCGCCCAGCTTGCCAGCGCCGCAGTCAACCAGGCAGACGCCGGCTCGGACATCATCGCCCCGTCTGACATGATGGACGGGCGCATTGGCGCAATCCGCGATGCGCTCGATGCAGCTGGCCACCAGGACGTTGCCATCCTATCCTATGCTACCAAATTTGCCTCGGCTTATTATGGCCCCTACCGCGAGGCTGTTGGCACAATGGGCTTGCTCAAGGGCGACAAGAAGACCTACTACCTCGACCCGGCAAACAGTGACGAGGCGGTGCGCGAGGCGGAGCAGGATCTGGCTGAAGGCGCTGACATGATCATGGTCAAACCCGGCCAGCCCTATCTCGATATTATCCGGCGCCTCAAGGACACGTTCGCCGTGCCGACTTTCGCCTACCAGGTGTCCGGCGAATATTCTTCTATTATGGCTGCGGCACAAAATGGCTGGCTCGACGGCGACCGGGCGATGATGGAAAGCCTGCTGGGGTTCAAGCGCGCCGGCTGCGACGGGATTTTGACCTACTTTGCCCCGCGCGTGGCTGAGATGCTAAAGGCGCGCGGGTGATCTATCAGCTATATCTCTTCGGGCTGTTCCGCTTGAAATTCGCAACCAGGTAAATCAGAAACACGCAAACAAAGGCGGCATCAACCGCTATTGAAACCCCAGCTGCGGTTTTTGAGAACCCGTAAGCCAGAACGAGGCTGATGAACGCGAGTTTGCTAAGCGTCGCCATAACCAACACCAAGTTTCTGGCGGCAGGGCGAAACGCGGCATAGGCAAGCGCCAGTCCGACAAGGGTGACCAGAATTGCCCAATTACGGACGACCAACGCTGCCAAAGGCCCGGCAACAGTTTCCCCAAACATCGACTGCAATGCTGCGTCTGGTGCGATTGCTGCAAAAAGCATAGTAGATGTGATCAATCCGGAAATCAGCAGCACCGGTTTGATGGTCGCGTCTATCGTGTTCATGGCAATTCTCTTTGTCTGGCGTTGCAGGGCCGATTGAAGACATCAGGCACGGTTTGCAGCGCGCTCACCTTTCATATGCCTTTGTGGACCAAACTGAGGCCAGCGAGTATCAACCAGATAGTCAAGCCGAGAAATCCGGCGATTGTCGCAAGCGAAAACATTCCACCATTTTGCCCGAGCACGATGGCCAATCCTTCGCCAGTGCCGAGCGCAATTGCGGCTGCCGTGGCGAACCCGGCAACTGCCGTCACGCGGCTCTGCTCGCGCCATTGCACCAGCGACAGCATCAAGACGAACAACGCCGTCAGCAATTGGCCGAGATGTTCGCCGATGGCCACCCCGCCCCAGGCGTTGAGGAGGTCGAATGCCCGTTCCGCCTGATAGCGTGCCGCTTCACTTGCATTCGGATTGGCATAGGCTGCGGCAACGCCTGGGATGGCGAACACCCATCGCATCAATCCGATGGCCTGCAGCGTGCCGGCCAGCGCGCCGAACAGCGCTGCGCCAATGGCAAGCGCCGGGGCAGTTTTCAACCGGACAGCGTTGATCGAAAGCGCCACAGCCATGGGCGCTAAGGCCAGCGCTGCGAGACCGAACGCATACCAGGTCAGGATCAGCGCCGGTCCGCCCTTGGCGAACAGCGCCAACGCCTCACCCGCCGGCTGACGCAGAATGTCGGGATAATTGTAAATGCTGCCAAGGATCGAGAACGGCACATTGAAAAGCACCGCCAGCGAGATTGCGGCGATGCCCGTGGCGCGGGCCGGAAATGGGTTGTTTTCAGGTGATGGCTTGTCTTCGGTCATTGTCGTGTCCATTTGTCACTTTGTGGTGACTTTTAGATATCACCTGTCGGTGACATTGACAAGCGGTTATTCACCGACTGGTGACAAAATGTTGGACATGGAATGGGAAATTCGCTATCCCCTTGTAAAACAGGAGCATTTCTTGGCTGAAACACCAAAAGTAACCGAAACCAAATCGCGCGACCGTGCCAGGACTCGTGACATGATCCTGGCAGCGGCGAAGCATGTGCTGGCATCGGACGGGTTCCAGGGTTTTGGCGTCAACGCCATTGCCCGCCAAGCGGGGTGCGACAAGCAGCTGATCTACCGCTATTTCGGCGGGCTGGACGGCCTGGCAGAGGCCATCGGCGAGGACCTGGCCGGATGGATAGGCGAAACCGCCGTTCCGGCCGCAAAGCCACGGACTTATGGCCAATGGGCGGCGCAGATGCTCGACGCCTATCTCACTGCACTCATCGGCAGTCCGCTGGTGCAGAAGATTTCAGCATGGGAGCTTGCTGAGCCGTCACCGGTTGCCCGGAAACTTGCGGCCGCCCGCAGCGCGGCCATGGTCCGCTGGCTGGCCGCGCAACGCGGCGACATTGCCCTGCCCGCCACGATAGACGCGTTCGCGGTCAACGCCATTTTCGTCGCCGCAGCACAGCATCTGGTGCTGGCGTCTTCGGCCTCAGGCGGCTTTTCCGGCATATCGTTGGCACAAGATAGCGATTGGATCCGCGTCCGCGCTACGTTGGCGGCGATGATAGCCAGGGTTTATCCCGACGAGGAGCCCCGGCCATGAAGGCGAATCCTCAGATTGTGCCGTCCCGCCCCTTGCTCGTTGCTGCCGGTCTTTCCGGGGCGCTGGGCATCGGTCTTTCGGCCATGTCCGCCCATCGCCCAGACCTGCCCAATCTGGGGACTGCGGCGGCCATGCTGATGTTCCACGCGCCGGCATTTGCGGCGCTTTCGCTCATGGCAGGAAACCGGTTGCGGCACTTCGCTTCATTGGCGCTTGCAGTCGGGTTGATCCTGTTCGCGGGGGACATTGCCACACGCGCCTATCTTGGGACGCGCCTTTTCCCGATGGCTGCGCCCTCCGGCGGGATGCTGATGATCGCGGGTTGGCTCGGGATTGCAGCGTCCGCATTTTGGCCGGCCGGAAGAAACCGCTAAAGGGCACCCATCCGGTTCCATGCGTCGAGCCCAGCAATTTTGTAGGCTTCCGCCAGCGTCGGGTAGTTGAACGTGTTGTTGACGAAGAAATCCACCGTGCCGCCAAGGTTGATCACCGCCTGGCCGATGTGGATGAGTTCGGTCGCGCCTTCGCCCACTATGTGCGCACCCAGAAGGCGGCGCGAGCTGAGTGCGAAAATCAGTTTCAGGAAGCCGGAATTGACGCCCATGATATGGCCGCGCGAGGTTTCGCGAAAGCGCGCCACGCCACATTCGTAAGGTTCGCCGCTCTCGCGCACCTGTTCCTCAGAGAGGCCGACTGTCGAAATTTCCGGCACGGAGTAGATGCCATACGGAAAGGTTTCCGGCGGCGGCGGCAAGGTGATTCCAAACGCATGGCAGGCGGCAACCCGCCCTTGTTCCATTGAGGTGGAGGCAAGGCTTGGAAAACCGATGACATCGCCGCACGCATAGATATGCGGCACGCTTGTCTGGAATGTTGTGGCATCCACCTTGATGCGTCCGCGCGAGTCGCTTTCAATGCCGACACTGTCGAGCCCGAGACTGCCGACATTGCCACTGCGTCCAGCCGCATAGAGCAGCATTTCGCTGCGCACCAGACGCCCGTCGCTGAGGTTTGTCTCGACACCTTTGTCCGTCACCACGACATCCTTGACGCCGCAGCCGAGCCGCACCGTCATGCCCCGGTCGCGCATCTGGTGAATGAAATCATCGATCAGTTCGCGGTCGACGAAGTCGAGAATGGTTTCGCGGCTTTCAACAAGTGTCACCGGCACATCGAGCGCGGAGAATATCGTTGCATACTCCACTCCAATCACGCCGCCGCCGATGACAGTCAGCGTGCGCGGCAGCGTCTTGATGTCGAGGATCTCGTCGCTGTCATACACATGTTCATG
Source organism: Rhizobiaceae bacterium (assembly GCA_049696015.1). GTDB lineage: Bacteria > Pseudomonadota > Alphaproteobacteria > Rhizobiales > Rhizobiaceae > JANMEX01. The sequence continues at coordinate 19,766 of JBAVTG010000040.1, forward strand.
GTCAAACGGGATGTTGTCCGGCCGGTGGGGGCGGGTTCCGACCGAGATCAGCGCATGCTCGAAACTGACTTCGCTGATTTCGTCGGCTTCACTGGTCAGGGTCGCCCGGTTCGGCCCGGTCAGTTTGGCTGCCGAATGCACATATTTGACACTGTTGCGCATGAACTGATGCTGCAGCACTTCAACTTCATGATCGAGCGTCTTGTGCAGGCGCGCAATCAGATCGCTGGCGGAAATGTCCTGCTTGACGCGGTAGCCGCGGCCATAAAAGCCGCGTTCGCGCCAGCCTGACAGGTTCAGCACGGTCTCTCGCAAGGTTTTGGACGGGATGGTCCCGGTATGGACCGACACCCCGCCCAGTCTGCGCCCCTTGTCGACCACGAGCACAGATTTGCCAAGTTTCGCCGATTGCACTGCCGCACGCCGCCCGGAAGGACCGGAGCCGATGACCAGCATGTCATAGTGATTCATGATTGCGCCGCTTGTTATACGCCTGATCAGGCTGACAGACAGGAAGGTGGAAGGCTAGCGATTGTCCGCCCGGTTTCAAGAAGGCGATCCAAGTTTTTGCGGGCTGTGATTGCAGTCACCTTGCAGCATCCCCATGTAATCAGTGACTTTCAACAGAAGGCCTGTGACCGACATGAACCAGACCATTGACTATAGCAGAGACGAACTTGTGCGAAACTCTGCTTACGAAAACGTACGCACCCGCCGCGTCATGGCCGTGCTGGTCGATTGGCTGATTGTCCTGGGACTGTGCATTCCCGTGTCCATTGTTATCTTCTTCCTTGGCTTGGCAACACTTGGTCTCGGCTTTGGCCTTTACGGCCTGATGGTTCCGGCCATGGCGCTGCTTTACTCCGGCGTGACGATGAGCGGGCGCGAGCAGGCGACCGTCGGCATGCGGATGATGGACATTCATGTTGAACGGCTAGACGGCAAACCGATCGATTTCCTGACAGCAGTGGCACATACATTCCTGTTTTGGGCGGCAAATGTGGTTTTGACGCCGTTTGTCCTTTTGGCTACGCTTTTCACGGACCGCAAGCGGGCGCTGCATGACATGCTGACCGAGTGTGTCGTGATGCGCGGCACGCTCTGATTCCAGTTGGACGGTTGCCACTTGAATTTTTCCGGCTTCGCTTCATGCTGTGGGTGATCACGCAAGCATGAGCCATGACACATCACCACCAGACCGCTAACCCGCAGTTCTACTTGACCGCTCCGCAGCCGTGCCCCTATTTGCCGCACCGGTTCGAGCGCAAGGTGTTCACGCATCTTGTCGGCGAGCGGGCGGCGGACCTGAATGATCTCCTTACTCAGGGCGGATTCAGGCGTTCGCAAAACATTGCCTACCGGCCAGCATGCGAGACCTGCAGGGCCTGCGTATCGGTGCGCGTATTGGTGCAGGAGTTTCAGCGCACTGAAAACATGGAGAGGGTTTGGAAGCGTAATAGCGATCTGATCGGCAAAGAATACAAGGCAGAGCCGTCCAGCGAGCAGTATGCGTTGTTCCGCAAATATCTCGACGCGCGCCACGGTGACGGCGGTATGGCCGACATGTCGGTGCTCGACTATGCGATGATGGTTGAAGATACCCACGTGCGCACCAAGGTGATCGAATATCGCAAACGTGGACCGGACAGCTTCATCACTGGCGGCGGCACGGGAGATTTGATTGCTGTGTCCTTGACCGACGAAATGGGCGATGGGCTGTCGATGGTCTATGCCTACTTTGATCCGGATCTCGCCAAACGATCGATCGGGACCTATCTGATCCTCGACCACATTGAGCGGGCCCGCGCAGCGGGCAAGCCGCATCTGTACTTGGGATACTGGGTCGAGGGCTCCCGCAAGATGGGTTACAAAACCCGCTTCTTTCCGCAAGAACATCTTGGGCCGACCGGCTGGGCACTGCGCGAATTTTGAACCCTGGCATGCGCCACAGACCATAAGGGCGATCATGCCGCATTCAGACCGCACAAAGGGACTTGCGCTTGCTGCACTCGGCGGCCTTGCCCTCAGCTTTGACATTCCGCTGATCCGCCTGTCCGGCGGCGATCTCTGGTCGGTGCAGTTTGTCCGCGGCTTGATGATTGCGCCGATTGGCATAGTCGCGTGGCTGCTGCTGCGACAGTTTGGCGGCTATCGCGAGCCGATGCTGCCTGGCCGCCTGGCTTGGCCCATCGCGCTTTTGTATGCTACATCCTCGGCGCTGTTCTTTTTCGCCGTGTTCAACACGTCGACAGCCAATCTCGTGTTCATCCTCGCCTTCAATCCGATGATTGCTGCGCTGTTTGGCTGGCTGCTCATGAAGGAGCGTCCTGCCCCTCAGACGTTTCTGGCTATGGCTGTGATGCTTATCGGGGTCTACATCATCGTCAGGGACGGCTTGGCGGCAGGCAATTGGCAGGGCGATTTTGCCGCTCTCGTCAGCGCTGCCGCGATTGCCGGGGCAATCACCCTTTCGCGCGCGTCTGGCCGCAACCACGGTTTCACCGTCATGATTTCACAGCTCGGCCCGGTGCTTTTGTCCATTCCGGTCATCATCTCGCAAGGCGTTTCTGTGCCGCATTTCAGCTGGATGGTGCTCAACGGAGCCCTGCTTTTGCCGCTCGCCTTCTTCTGCCTCGCTGCCGCCCCGCGCTACATTGGCGGGGCGGAGTCGGCGATGTTCTATCTGCTGGAAACAGTGCTGGCGCCAGTATGGGTATGGCTGGTGTTTGCCGAAAAGCCGACAGTCAACGCAATAACCGGCGGCATGATCCTTCTCGGCGCGCTGGCGGCGCATACGATCTGGGAGTTGCGGCGGGAGCGGGAACTGCCCGCCCCGTCGTCACCGGTATAAGCTTTAAACTCACTTTACAGTAAGCGTCGTCCACATGCCGGACGCATAATGGCCAGGGATATTGCAGAACAGGATGTACAGCCCCGGCTTCAGGTCGAGCGTCAATGCCCCTGATTTTCCGGGATCGAGCTCCGAGACTTCGCCAAGATCGCCAGATGCTTCTTCATCAACGCGGTTTTCGTTTTCAACATAAGGCAGAACCGTGTTCTCATCTTTCACCGGGGAAATCAGCATCTCGTGCTGCAATTCCTTCGAGAGATTGGTGACATTGAATGTCACTTTGCCGGCCGGAACCGTCTTCTGGTCAATACCGATGCTCATGATGGCCATGTGCATCTTGCCCATCATGCCCATGCCAAGGCCCATGTTCTTGCTCATATCCATCATGCCGCCCTTGTCGAGGAGCGAGACGTTGACAACGCTGTCTGCCATGGCGGGCAAAGCCGAAGCACCAAACAGCACGAGGGCTGCCAATCCAGATTTGAAGAATGCTGCGCGTTTCATAATGCTTTCCTTTCGGGAAAACGGGACGGAATGTCCTGTCCGTGAATCATGCAGCAAAGCCGGGCAGATCCCGTTGATAGACATCAAGTGGAGTTGCGCAAAATATTGACACTGAGTTCGAGAATTGAATTGGCTGGCTGCCCGCAATGGCCCAACAAACCTACTCTGCCGCCTGTCTTGGCATTTCGCCGTCCTCGTTGGCGGCAGCAGGATGCGCATGGGCTGGCGCGAGCGTGTTTTCCTCGTCCTCTTCCTTCTTGTTGGGATTGAGGATCTTCTTGATCAGCCAGCTCGAGCCACGGGCAACGTCATCCATGATCGTATAGACCGCAGGCACGAACACCAGCGACAGAACGGTTGAGACCAGCAGGCCGCCAATCACCGCAATCGCCATAGGCGCTCGGAACTCGCCGCCGTCGCCGAGTGCAAGGCCAGCGGGCAGCATGCCGGCAGACATGGCAATCGTCGTCATGACGATCGGCTGGGCGCGCTTGGAACCCGCATCAATGATCGCCTGATTGCGGTTCATGCCTTGTTTGACGCGCTCGACGGCGAAATCGACCAACATGATCGCATTCTTGGTGACGATGCCCATCAGCATCAGGATGCCAATAACAACCGGCATCGAAACCGCATATCCGGTCAGCAGCAGGCCTGCGGCAACACCGCCGATGGCGAGCGGCAGCGACAGGAGGATGGTGAAGGCGTGGAAGATCGAGCCGAACAGCAAGATCAACACCACGAACACCAGCGTAATCCCCATGATCATGGCGTCGGCAAATGAAGCGAAAACTTCGCCCATGACTTCAGAATCGCCTGTTTCTTTCAGGCGCACATCGCCCGGCAACGCCTTGGCCGTTGGCAGCGTGTAGACGGTTGCCAAACCTTCACCAATCTCGTTGCCCGCCGACATGTCGGCGCCAATGACGATGCGGCGATCGCGGTTGAACCGGTCAATGGTGGAGGGTCCCTGGCCGAAGCGTACGCTTGCCACCGAGGCGAGCGGCACTGAGGCGCCGGATGCCAGCGGAACGGGCAGCATCGACAATGTTTCAATGTCTTCGCGCGCTGCTTCGTCCAACTGCACCCGAATCGGGATCTGGCGGTCGCCGACCGTGAATTTGGCCAAATTCTCGTCAATGTCGCCGAGTGTCGCCACACGCAAGGTTTCGGAAACCGAGGCGGTGGTCAGCCCAAGCTCGGCCAGCCGCTGCGCATCCGGCACGACGATGATTTCCGGCCGGTCGAGCGCGGCATTGGAGGTGATTGCACGGTACTTTCCGGTGGCGGCCATCTCGCTTTGCAATTTGCGGGCGCTGTCTGAAAGCAGCTTTGCGTCAGACCCCATAACGCCGATCTCCAATTCACGCGCGCCGCGGTCGTTGAGGAAATAAGCCTTGATGTCAGGAATTTCGGAAAGAACGTCGAGGATCATCGGCTCAAGCTCTTTCTGCTTCAGCGTCCGCTCGGTCTTGTGGAACAGTTCGACAATCACAGTGGCGCGGCGCTTTTCCAGAAGCCCGGTTGGCGAGACGCCGCCAACGACATAGACGCGCTTGACTTCAGGCATCTGGCGAAGCGCTGCTGTAGCTTTGTCGGTGATTTCGCGGGTCTGCTCGAGCGCGGAACCGGGCGGCAATTCAAGGCTGGTGATAACGCGTGCGACGTCGATCTTGGGGATAAAGCCTGACGGCAGCAAGCCCATCGCGTAAATCGATCCGGCAAAGAACAGGATGCCGCCGAGCAGCGTGACCCAACGGAAACGGACCGCGGCGCGCAGCACGGCCAAATACCCGCGCATGAACAGGCCGGTGCTCTGCTTGTGCTCCTTGGGTTCGCGCATGAAATAGGCGGCCATCATCGGCGTGATTAGCCGCGCTACCAGCAGCGAGAAGAACACGGCGATAGCAACTGTCAGGCCGAACTGCTTGAAATATTGACCGGCAACGCCGCTCATGAACGAAACTGGCGCAAAGATTGCGATGATTGTGAACGAGATGGCGATCACGGCAAGACCGATTTCGTCTGCGGCTTCCAGCGAAGCGCGATAGGGTGTCTTGCCCATGCGGATATGGCGGACGATGTTTTCTATTTCCACAATCGCATCATCAACCAGTATGCCCACCACCAGCGTGATGCCAAGCAGGCTGACGAGGTTCAGTGAAAAGCCGATCTGGTGCATCACCCAAAATGTCGGGATGGCAGAAAGCGGCAGGGCAGCTGCGGAAATGAGCGTGGCGCGCCAATCACGCAGGAACAGGAACACCACCACAACCGACAGCAGCGCGCCTTCGACCAGCGAACTCATCGCCGCTTCAAAGTTGCCGCGCGTATAGCTGACGCTGTCGTCGACATTTTCGAACAACACTTCGGGATGGGTTTTTTGAAGGTCGGAAATTGCTGCCTTGGCCCGGTCCGCGACAGTCACATCGCTTTCGCCTTTGGCCCGGTAGATCGAAAACGCGATAACAGTTTGACCATTGGAGGTGGCGTAGGATTTCGGTTCGGCAAAACTGTCGCTGATAATTGCCACATCCGACAGGCGCACCGTGCGTCCGCCGCCAAGCGGGATTTCGATAGCCGCCAAGTCTTCGATTGTCCGCGCGCCGCCAAGCGTTCGGATGGCCTGTTCCTTATTGCCGATATCGCCACGCCCGCCTGTCAGGTCCGCGTTCATGCCGCGCAGGGCCTGGTTGACGTTTGCAGCTGTTACGCCGAGCGCCATCAGCCGCTGCGGATCCAGCTTCACCGAAACCTCACGCGTCACGCCGCCATTGCGATCCACCCGGCCAATGCCGCGCACGCCTTGCAATTTGCGAATGACGGTATTGTCGACGAACCAGGACAGTTCCTCGATGGTCATCTGCGGCGCAGTCACCGCAAAGGTCTGCATCGACTGACCCTCGATATCAACCGAATTGATCACCGGCTCGCCCGCCGTAGCGGGCAGCGCGCTCTTCATCCGCTCAATGGCGTCTTTGACGTCGGTGACCGCCTTTTGCGTTTGAACTTCCAGACGGAATTCGACAATTGTGGTCGAGCGGCTTTCGTTTACCGTGGAAATGACATTCTTGACGCCGGAAATGTTGGCGACTGCATCTTCGATCTTCTTGGTAACCTGTGTTTCCAATTCTGTCGGCGCAACACCCGGATCGGTGACGACAACCGAGATGATCGGAACATCAATCAGCGGAAACCGTGTCACCGGCAGGCGCATGAAACTGGTCACGCCAAGCGCCACCAAGACAACGAACAAAAGGATCGGCGGCAGCGGGTTTCTGATCGACCAGGCTGAAAAGTTCATTTCGTGGCTCCGGTCGTTTCTTCCTTGCGGATGGCTGAAACATGATCGCCATTGGCAATGAAAGTGCCGGCACGCTCCACCACATCTTCGCCTTCGGCCAACCCTTCGGAGATTTCGACAAACCCGCCTGCCCGCGCCCCGGATTTGACCGTGCGCGATTCGACGATTCCGTCTTTGACGACCTGCAAGTAAGCTTCTTTATCGCGGTACAGCAGCGCTGACTGCGGCACTGAAATCGCAACGCGTCGCACCAGTTCGATCTCGCCGCGGGCAAATGCGCCTGGTTTGATTTCAGTGTTGTCAGGCAGCGTCAGATAGACTTTGCCCAATCGTGTTGCTGTCATGATTTCAGGGCCAATCAGGCGCACCGTTCCCTGTAGCGGCGCATCGAAACCGGTGACTGTAAACGACGTTGGCGCGCCGATTTTGATTCGCGGCAGTGTTATTTCCGGCACATCGGCGACCACTTCGAATTTGCCGGTCCAGGCGATGCGGAACAAGGGCCCTCCTGCGCCGGAAACAACAGCGCCGAGCTGGGCGTTGCGCGCCAGTATCAACCCGTCCGCCGGTGCTTTCACATCCGCTTTCTCAATGCGCAGTTTCAGTTCGTTCTTTTGCGCGTTGATCAGTTTGGCTTGCGCACTCACTGCTGCCAACCCTTGAGTGGCAGTGTTCAATTTGGCATTGGCGCTGTCGAGATTGTTGCGTGCCGCATCGAGGGACGCGGGCGCAGCTACGCCGCTTTTGGCAAGCTTGCGGGCACGGTCATACGATTCCTGCGCTTGACGAACGCCAATTTCAGCATCGACAATCTGCGCTTCTGTCTGCGCCTTTGAAGCCGCGTTCTGCGCCTCCTGCGCTTCAAACTGCGCGAGTTGGGTCAGGAGCGCAGCCGTATCGAGGCGCGCCAACACATCTCCAGCCTTGACCATGTCGCCAATGTCGGCATTCAGTTCCGTGACCAATAGGCCAGAAACATCAGCGCCAACCGCCACTTCCTGGCGCGGCAAGACAGACCCGGTCACCGGCAGCCGCTCAATGATTTCACGCTTCTGCGCAATAACGACTGTCACCGCCGGCGCCTTTGGCGCGGCCGCTTCGGTCTTGACCTCTTGTGCCACGGAAATCGTTGCGGCGCTGCTCAGCAGAACGCTGGCAAAAAGCAGATGGGCGAATTTATGCATGGGATTTGCTTTCAAGGGAGGATCTGGGCCGCAGGATGGACTGCGTCATCGCCCGCAGAATTTTTTCGACAGCAACAGGGTCGACGCCTTTCCCGATCACATCGCTGATCATCATGCCTTCGCCAATGGCCATCATCATCGGCACTATGGCGTCAATCCCGGCAACCGGGTTGATCATCCCGGAGGCTTTGGCCTGCGTCAAAAAGGCGTGGAAAATGCGGATGAATTCGCCTTCGGTTTTCTGGCAACAGGCGGCTACCGTTTCGTTGCGCATCGATTCAGCGCGGATTTCCGTAAACAGCGGACCCATGCCCCGGGCGTGGTGATCCTTGAAGTGGTTCATGATTGTGTTGACGAAACCGTCAATCAGCGTCGGCCCCTCACCCATCCGCGCCAGATTGCGCATGTCGCTGACACGGTCGCGCTCTGCAATAGCCTCGATCAGAGCTTCCTTGGATGGAAAATAACGATACAGCGCGCCGGGGCTCATATTCGCCTGCCGGCAAATATCGTGCATGGACGCGCCGCGAAAACCGGATTGGACAAAACATGTCTGCGCAGCGTCAAGGATGCGGCTCACCTGCGCCTCGCGCTTTTCTGCGCGTACACCGCGATCCGGCTGCGTTTCAACCGAACCGGCGCTTGCGGGCAAATGATTGTCGTCGAGAACCATGGAAAATCCAAAAGAGCGAACGTTCGTTCTCAAAATATGCGAATGATCGTTCGCATGTCAAGTGGAGATAGGCGTCGATACTTAACAATTTGTGAACGAGCATTTACCGGTAGTTGAGACGCCCGGGACCGACTGTCTGTCACCCGCCAAATTTGCCCGTCCGCGGAAAGCCCTTTGGCACCATTCGCCCGGCGCTCGCCCGCGCGCCGATCCATTCGGCCAGTTCGTCCTTGCTGCGGTTGAACTGCCGGTCGGCCGTGTCTTGCCACGTCAACCCGTCCGCGATTGCAAATGTCTTCACATCAATGACGCCGCCATCCTTGTATTTCTGGAAGCGCACGCCTTTACCGCGGGTCATCTCCGGCACTTCGGCAAGGGGGAAGACCAACATTTTGCGGTTTTCACCGACGACCGCAACGTGATCGCCCATCACAGGCAGGCAGAACTTTGCCTCATCAGGCGCTGTCACATTCATCACTTTGATGCCCTTGCGGGTATTGGCTGCCGTTTCTGCCTCGGGCACGACGAAGCCATTGCCCTGATGGCTGAGCAGCAGAAGCTTGCGGTTCGGGTCGTGGATGAAGGCGGTGAGAATATCCTGGTCGTTTTCCAGATCGACCATGATGCGCACCGGCTCGCCATGGCCGCGTCCGCCCGGCAATCTGTCGATGCCGATCTGGAAGAACTTGCCGCCCGTGGTGAAGACCATCAGCTTATCGGTGGTGAAGGCCGGGAAGGCGATTTTGAGCTTGTCGCCCTCTTTGAAGGTGAGCGCAGCATGGTCGCTCATGTGGCCCTTCATGGCGCGCAGCCAGCCTTTTTCCGAGACAACAACCGTCACCGGTTCGCGCTCTATCATGGCGTTTGCGATGTCGTCCTCATGGTGATCCGGCTGATCGGCGAACGTTGTGCGGCGCTTGCCAAGTTTGGTCTCGGGGCCGTATTTTTCGCGGACCTTGGAGATTTCCCAAGCCACTGTCTTCCATTGGCGTGCTTCGGAGGCCAGCAGTTTCTCAATGCCTGCCTTTTCTTCTGTCAGCGCATCGAATTCCTTGCGGATCTCGAATTCTTCGAGTTTGCGCAAGGCCCGCAGCCGAAGGTTCAGAATGGCTTCGGCCTGTGTGTCCGTCAGTTCCCAGCGCGCCATCATCACGGGCTTCGGCTCATCCTCTTCGCGGATGATGCGGATGACTTCGTCGATGTTGAGGAAGGCAATCAGATAGCCGCCGAGCAGTTCGAGCCGCTTTTCGATTTCACCTAGGCGGAACTTCGAGCGGCGGACCAGCACTTCCTTGCGGTGTTCGAGCCACTCTTTCACCACGCCCTTCAGCGATAAAACGTTTGGCACCTTGCCGCGCGAGAGCACATTCATGTTGAGCGGGAAGCGGCTTTCAAGCTCGGTCAGCTTGAACAGCGATTCCATCATCAGGCCGGGATCGACCGCGCGGCTTTTTGGTTCCAGGACAATGCGCACATCTTCGGTGGATTCATCGCGCACATCGTCCAGCAGAGGCAGCCGCTTGGCGATGAGCAGTTCGGCGATCTTCTCAATCAGGCGGGATTTTTGCACCTGATAGGGAATTTCCGTGATGACGATGACCCACGTGCCCCGGCCTTGTTCTTCGGTGTGCCAGCGGGCACGGGTGCGAAAACCGCCGCGTCCGGTGCGATAGGCTTCTGCAATATCGGCCCGGTCTTCGACAATAATGCCGCCGGTCGGGAAATCCGGCCCTTGGACAAATTGCAGCAGGTCCGCATCGCTTGCGCCTGGATTGTCGATCAGATGCAGCGCTGCGTCACACACTTCGGCGGCATTGTGCGGCGGGATCGATGTTGCCATGCCAACCGCAATGCCGCTGGAGCCGTTAGCCAGCAGATTTGGAAAGGCGCCGGGCAGCACGACCGGCTCCTCACCCTCTTCATTGTAAGTGGGACGAAACTCGACCGCGTCTTCGTCCATGCCTTCCAGAATAAGCATGGACACCGGCGTCATCTTCGCTTCGGTGTAGCGATAGGCAGCAGCGTTATCGCCATCGATGTTGCCGAAATTGCCCTGTCCATCGACGAGGGGGTAACGCTGGGAAAAGTCCTGGGCCAATCTCACCAGCGCATCATAAACCGCCTGATCGCCGTGTGGATGATATTTGCCGATAACTTCGCCGACGATCAGCGCGCATTTGCGGTGCGGACCGTCAGGCGGCAGCCGCAACAGCCGCATGGCGTGCAGGATACGCCGGTGCACCGGTTTCATGCCGTCGCGCACGTCGGGCAGCGCCCGGTGCATGATGGTTGACAGCGCATAGGCAAGGTAGCGCTCTTCCAGCGCCGCCTTGAGATCAATCATCTCGACGTCGTCACGCGGCGGTTCGCCGGAATTGTCGCTCTTTTGCGGTGTCTTGGCCATATTCGCCGCTTAAAGCAGGCGCTGATTCGGGGCAAGGCAAGGCTTGGCTTGCTCAACAGCCACGGTTGCGGTCAAAAATGCCTGTCCGATTAGCAAACTGTCAACGCTTTGCCGTTCAAGTGCGCCATCGCGCAAGCGGCCATCAATTTGCCGCCTTGTGGACGCCCGTACGAATTTCTGCCAAACTTTCCCCGGGGTAGAATGATCCAACTCAAGGACAGGACCTGAATATGTTCTCACGCACCACGACCGGACTTCTTGCCGCCGCCGGCATCACACTCATGTTTGTCCTGCCCGCCAGCGCGGAGATCGACGCCAAAAAAGTCACAGATGCTATTGCCGCCCAGTTCGCAGGTCAGGGCTTGCCGCTGACGATCGAAAGCGCGGAACTCTCCGGAGCCAATATCATTGCCAAGGGTGTGTCGCTCAAATTGTCCGAAGCAGCCGAGGGATCCAAGATCGGCGACGTGGTTCTTGAAAATGTGTCCGAAGAAGGCGCTGGCTACCTGATTGGCAAAATCTCAGCACCGGCTACAACGGTCGAAGATGGAACTGAGAAGTTTGTATTCAGCGGCGCTTCGATTTCCAATGTTCATGTTGCCGGTCCCGGTGAACCCGATCCGGTGAAGCAGCTGTTCCTCTACGAAACCATGGACGTTGGACCAATTTCGTTCACGACGGGCGGTGCGGAAGTCTTCAAGATGGCGGGCGCCAAGGCGACAATGTCGCCTTATACGCCTGGCCAGGCGATGAATTTTGATGCCACGGTCGATGGCCTCTTTGGCGATCTTTCGAAAATTCCGGATCCAAAAACCCAGGAAGCCGTCGCCGCGCTCGGCTATGGCCAGATCAACGGCAAGGTGACGATGAAGGGCTCATGGAACCCTACAGACGGGCGCATGACCATCTCTGAAGGCGCTTATGACTTTGCCGATATCGGCCGTTTGAATGTGACCATGGATATATCCGGTTACACGCCTGAACTGGTCAAGGGCTTGCAGGAAATGAACAAGAGCCTCGAAGGCCAGAGCGAAGAGGCCAAAGGTCTTGCCATGCTCGGCCTTATTCAGCAGCTCAACTTCATTTCCATGTCGATCCGCTTTGACGATGCTTCGGTCACCGGCCGTGTCATCGACTATGCTGCCAAACAGGCCGGCCAGCCGCGCGATGCAATCATTGCCCAGTCCAAGGCGATCATCCCGTTTGCCGTGGCTCAGCTGAAGGATCCGGATTTTGCTGCCAAGGTGACCGCAGCGGCGTCCGCCTATATGGACAATCCGAAGAGCCTGGAAATCAAGGCCGCTCCAGCAGCCCCCATCCCGTTCGCCCTGTTGATCGCCACCGGCTCGACCACACCGGAAGCGCTGATCAAACAGTTGGGCGTGACGGTTACGGCGAACGAATAGGCAATTGGTTTTTGAAAATGAGAAACCCGGCGGCGATGCCGGGTTTTTTGTTGTCGTGCGTCATTCCGGCCGGCGCCTGCTGTGCAAATCTTCCGCCATGGCCGTTCGCAAACGGCTCCCGGCATTCTGGATGATCAGGAAATCGGAAAACCCGAGCGCCGCATCCGTTTCCGGATTGCCGGAATTTTCCCGGCTCAAGCCAAAACTCCAATTGTCGATCAGGTCGGATGCCGCCAACGCCTTTGAAACCTGATCGCCCGTCCAGAACTTCGCCGGACCATCAGGCAAATGAGCCAACTTTTTTCCGCTTCCGCCCAAGCCCGACGGCCTACCGGCTGCCACCAACACTAGCAGGGATTTCCGCAAGGCATCGACCCGGCTTCCGGCCACCAGCCGCGACTGGGCCGGATGCGACGGCACGTTCAATTCCCCGGCCGAGGCGGCGCCGGTCAAGGCTCCGGCGAGAACAAAATAGGCGTCGCGTGTCGCGGCGCTCATCACCAAACCACCCCCGGCAAAATACCAGTCGGACAGGAGATTGCCGGATATTGCGCATTGGGTTGGAGTGATGCTGTTGGCCAACGGTTTTGATCCCGCCTTTGAAAGCCTGCGCCCATTGTCGCCCGGTTCCGGAGCCGGTGGAAAATAAAGCGCGAAGGGACGGGTCAAAGCCAGCAGCAGCTGGTACTGTTTCTGCCGTTCGTCATGGATTTTCTGGTCAGTTGACGCGCGGCGCTGCATGTGGCCGGTCCACAGCCCGGCCAGGAAACTGACAATGCCGCCGACAAATGCGG
>JBAVTG010000041.1:0-10155 GCA_049696015.1 Rhizobiaceae bacterium
CGCCCCCATTGTGCCCCAGTTGAGGTTTTCATGATGGATCGGCGAGACGCCATTCTGGTCCATCCAGTTTGCCGTCCTGTTGTTAGCGCCGACATTGACGGACGCAGAGAACGGTACCACAGAAAACTTGACGGAATCGGTCGCGTTGGTGATCTGCTGGCCTGCGGCAACGAGGTCAGAGACCAGTTTCTTGGAACCTTCTTTCAGAAGCGACATGCGCGTTCCGCCGGAAAGGGTGGAGTCGTTCATTGATCCTGAGGCATCCATTACCAAGGCGATTTCGGCAACGTTGCGCATGCGCATCACCGATTCTTCGATCACTTTGACATAGCGGGATGCATTAGTGCCGGAGAGGGCGGCAAGAACGGGTCCGAATATCGGGTGATATGTCACCTTGCCTTCACACATCAGCTCACGCCGCGGATTTCCGCCCGGTTTGGTTCCGGCTTCATTTGGAAGTGTGATCTCCAAATTCGCGTCACTCGTGAATCTGGAGTTTTTGTTGAAGTTGCCGGCGAAGAATTCTGCGCCGAAAGCTTTCACTTGCGCGTCCGTACTGTCGCCCGACAAAAACATTTTCGCGACAGGGACGCATGTCGCATCCGCCGCGCTGCGAAGTTCGGTTTTGAGGCGCGTCAGGTTTGAGTAATCAACTGACAATGCAACGCCGCCAAAAATCGGCAAAGCCATAAGCGCCATCAAGGGCGCAAAATTGCCATCCGTGTTCTTGATAAAGTTCAAGACTTTTTTCATCTGCCAAACCCTGCCCGAAGCGCCTCAAATCCAATATGAATCGAGGTCAATCTGGCCGAAAGTAGCAGCGGCTGATTACCATTCGGCAAAAAGACAAGGTGCACATGACGTTAACGGCACCTGTAAGATTGAGCCGTTTTGCGGACTTATGGTGTTCACAATCGGGATTCCTTCAGCGATTTTCGACTTTTGCTCTTGGAATTCTTGACAAGGCGAATGGCAACGCCTATCTCCCCGCCAGCTGGCACTCCCATAGGTCGAGTGCTAACAGCACCCGGGAAACCGGATCTTCCTTTTGAACCAAGAGGGTACTTTATAATGGCTAAAACCAAATTCCGTCCGCTGCATGACCGCGTTGTCGTGCGCCGTGTCGAATCTGAAGCAAAGTCTGCCGGCGGCATCATCATTCCCGATACCGCCAAGGAAAAGCCGCAGGAAGGCGAAGTTATCGCTGTCGGACCCGGCGCCCGTGACGATGCGGGCAAACTTGTCGCGCTCGACGTCAAAGCAGGCGACCGTGTGCTGTTCGGCAAATGGTCGGGCACCGAAGTCAAGCTCAATGGCGAAGACCTTCTGATCATGAAGGAATCCGACATCATGGGCATTCTGGGCTGAACCGGCCCTAAACCTGATCCATTCCACTGAATTCATATAACGGAGACCATTGATATGGCTGCCAAAGAAGTCAAATTCGGACGTGATGCACGCGAACGCATGCTGCGCGGCGTCGACATTCTCGCCAACGCCGTCAAGGTGACGCTCGGCCCGAAAGGCCGTAACGTTGTCATCGACAAGTCGTTTGGCGCACCGCGCATCACCAAGGACGGCGTCACTGTCGCCAAGGAAATCGAACTGGAAGACAAGTTCGAGAACATGGGCGCGCAGATGCTGCGCGAAGTCGCTTCCAAGACCAACGATATCGCCGGCGATGGCACGACAACCGCAACGGTTCTGGCCCAGTCCATCGTTCAGGAAGGCGGCAAAGCTGTCGCTGCCGGCATGAACCCGATGGATCTGAAGCGCGGCATTGATCTGGCGGTTGCCGAGGTCGTTGCTGACCTCATCAAGAAGGCCAAGAAGATCAAGACTTCGGAAGAAGTTGCCCAGGTTGGCACGATTTCGGCCAACGGCGAGACCACCATTGGCGAAATGATCGCCAAGGCGATGCAGAAGGTTGGCAACGAAGGCGTCATCACCGTTGAAGAAGCCAAGACCGCCGAGACTGAGCTTGAAGTTGTCGAGGGCATGCAGTTTGACCGCGGCTATCTTTCGCCTTACTTCGTGACCAACGCTGACAAGATGGTTGCTGATCTCGACGACGCCTACATCCTTCTCCATGAGAAGAAGCTGTCGAACCTTCAGGCGATGCTGCCGATCCTCGAAGCTGTTGTGCAGACCTCGAAGCCCCTCGTCATCATTTCGGAAGACGTCGAAGGCGAGGCTCTTGCAACGCTCGTTGTCAACAAGCTGCGCGGCGGCCTCAAGATTGCTGCTGTCAAGGCTCCAGGCTTCGGCGATCGCCGCAAGGCCATGCTTGAAGACATCGCGATCCTGACCGGCGGTCAAGTGATCTCCGAAGACATTGGAATCAAGCTCGAAAACGTGACGCTCGCCATGCTCGGCCGCGCCAAGCGCATTTCGATCTCGAAGGAAAACACCACCATCATCGACGGCGCTGGCAAGAAGGCGGAAATTACCGCCCGTGTTGCCCAGATCAAGGGCCAGATCGAAGAGACCACGTCTGACTACGACAAGGAAAAGCTGCAAGAGCGTCTTGCCAAGCTTGCCGGCGGCGTTGCCGTGATCAAGGTCGGCGGTTCGACCGAAGTCGAAGTCAAGGAAAAGAAGGACCGGGTTGACGACGCGCTCAACGCAACGCGCGCTGCTGTCGAAGAAGGCATTGTCGCCGGCGGCGGTTCGGCCTTGCTTCGCTCTTCCGTCAACATCAAGGTCAAAGGCGCAAACGAAGACCAGGAAGCGGGCATCAACATCGTGCGCCGCGCCCTCCAGTCTCCTGCCCGCCAGATCGCAACCAACGCTGGCGCAGAAGCCTCGATCGTTGTCGGCAAGGTGCTTGAGAGCAAGAACCCGAACTACGGCTACAACGCGCAGACCGGCGAATATGGCGACATGGTCGTCATGGGCATTGTCGATCCGGTCAAGGTGGTTCGCACCGCCTTGCAGGACGCGGCCTCGGTTGCCGGCCTTCTGGTCACCACTGAAGCCATGATTGCCGAAGCTCCGAAGAAGGATTCGGGCGGAGGCGGCGGCATGCCAGGCGGCATGGGCGGCGGCGGCATGGGCGGCATGGACTTCTGATCCAGCGCTCAGGCGATTGAAATACGAACCCCGGCGGAAACGCCGGGGTTTTTTTGTGAATCTTAACCTGCCAGACGGTTTTTTTCGTGGGCGAAAGGGCTCAGGCCCAGCCACTCCTGCATGGCGGCGGCAATTGCGGGTTCTCCACTTACGTCGAGGGCGCCGCTGGCGGTCTCGGTTTTGATCGTGCTGACACCCATCCAGACCGAGGTCATCGCCCGCAATGAACCCCTGACCAGAATATCGATTTCAAAACCGGGATCGGCATTGCACAAGTCGACTATGCCCGTGGAGGATACCACCAGCCACCAGTTTTGCTGGCCTGCTGAAACGTCATTATAACTGAATTGGATGCAACACTGGCGTCTTGGCAAGGGTGTTGGATTGAGGCTTCGGCGCATGTCCCACATGAGCAGAGACGGATCGAGGTTTTTGAGTGAAAG
Source organism: Rhizobiaceae bacterium (assembly GCA_049696015.1). Classification (GTDB taxonomy): domain Bacteria; phylum Pseudomonadota; class Alphaproteobacteria; order Rhizobiales; family Rhizobiaceae; genus JANMEX01. The sequence continues at coordinate 3,516 of JBAVTG010000041.1, forward strand.
ATTGCTTTCAACCCAACGCTGACCCCAGATGCCAAGCGCCATGACCAAGGGGCGCAAATCCTCGCCAGCCTCTGTAGGAAGATAGTCTGTCACACCTTTTTTGTTCGGCCTTGCTCGAATGACTCCTGCGATTTCAAGTTCCTTCAGGCGTTTGGACAGCAGCGACGGCGACATGCGGGGAAGACCACGACGCAAATCATTGAAGCGGGTTGTGCCACACAACAATTCGCGCAAGACCAGAGCTGTCCAGCGCGTGCAGAATATTTCGGCAGCCATGGCAACCGGGCAGAACTGCCCGTAGCTTGCAGAGTTGAGCATGTAGGCCTCACTTCGCTTGACCCCGAAACAGACTAGCACCAACGGCCCATTTTCGACAGTACAAATACTGTATCGGGAGTATGGCTTTTTGCTTTGGCAGGGGTGCAGCCGGTACAGTTACAGGACTGGCCCCGCCGAAAAAACGAGACCACATTGGCTGCTCATATTGGAGGTAAATCCCATGACGACAGTTGCAAATTTGAAGCCTTCCAAACCTGATTTCATTCGAACTGTGAATGTGCTGGGCAAGGACTTCGCCTCCCGCGCCGCCGCTGCAGATGAAACTGATGCCTTCGTGTTGGAAAACTACGCCGCGTTGAAAAACTCTGACCTGATCGAAGCGGGTGTGCCCGTTGAATTGGGCGGCGGAGGCGCTGACGTTGCAGAGTTGGCAGACGTCTTGCGCACCATGGCTCACTTTTGCGGCTCCACCGCTCTCGCCTTTGCCATGCACACCCAGCAGGTCGCCATTCCCGCCTGGCGCTGGCGCCACCAAAAAACTGCCGCCGTAGAACCCCTGCTCAGACGCATTGCGAGCGAGAAGATTATTGTCCTGACCAGTGGCGGCTCTGATTGGATTGCCGGATCTGGCAAGGCCGAACGCGTTGAAGGCGGGTTCAAGATCACCGCCCGGAAAGTGTTTGCATCGGCTTCACCGGTTGGCAGCCTGTTGATGACGAGCGCTGTTCTGGAAGAAGCAGGCGAGCCGCCCATGGTGCTGCATTTCGGGATTCCGATGAATTCGCCGCATGTGCGAATCGATCCGGTTTGGAAAACTCTGGGCATGCGCGGCACCGCCTCGAACGACGTGCTGATTGACGGCCATGTGGTGCCAGATGCCGCCATTGCCTTGAAGCGCAAGGCCGGGGAGTGGCATCCGCTATTCCAGATCATTGCCACCATCGCTATTCCGCTGATTTACAGCGTTTATGTCGGCGTGGCGGAAAACGCCCGCAGCATAGCTCTCGAACTCGCAAAAAGGCGCCGCAATGACCGCCATATCACAAGTCTCGCCGGGCAGATGGAAACTGAACTTTGTGGCGCAAGGCTGGCTTTGCAGCATATGCTGGATGTGGTTGCACGCAACGCGCCATCGGCTCTTTCCGTCAACGACGTGATGATGGGGCGAAAGCTTGTGGCTGATCACGCGATTAGAGCTGTCGAGCTGGCCATGGAAGTTGCGGGAGGCGCTGCCTTCTATCGTGCCTCTGGGCTGGAACGGTGCTTTCGCGATATTCAAGGCGCGCGCTATCACCCGATGCAACAGTGCCAGCAGGCCGAGTATGCCGGGGCCATGGCTTTGGGTTTGCCAATCGACACGATCTACTGAACCAGCTTGATCAAGCAACGATGCGGCGCAGATCAAGGGCCAGATCGAGGAGACGATGTCTGACTGCGACAAGCATAAGCTGCAGGAGCGTCTTGCCAAGCTTGCCGGCGGGTGCCGCCGTGATCAAGGTCGGCAGTTCGGCTTTGCTTTGCTCTTCATTCAACATCAAGGTCAAAGGCGCAAACGAAGATCAGGAAGCGGGCATCAACATCGTGCGCCGCGCCCTCCACTCTCCTGCCCGCCAGATTGCAACCAACGCTGGCGCAGAAGCCGCGAAGAGAAACTCGGGCGGCGGCGGCATGGGCGGCACGGACTTCTGAAGTCAGGCTTTCCAACCGATACAATATGCAAGGGGCGGCAGCGATGCAGCCCGTTTTGCTGCGGATTTGCGGCCGGATTAACCATTTCCTGATTTGGCAAGTGAAAGACCGTACGCAGGCATTATGGTTGATCGATCGTTACTATCCCGTCCGCCGGAAGCCATCCGCCATGAACCCCAACCTGACAGTGGCCACGCTCTTCGCAACTGCGGTTTTCGTCGCTGCGGCCAGCTATTCGAATTTGAGCTTTGGCGGCTTTGTAGCGCCATCAAATGCGCGCGAAGACAATGCAGCGATGGCAAAAGCGGCAATTGAACTGAAAAACACATTGGCCGGGAAGAATCGTGTCATGCTCGTGGCGGTTAAGTCAGCCAAGGTTACAGAGATTTCTGGGAAAAGCTTTCACTTTTGCCTTGCGGTCGCAGATAACAGTGTGCGTTTTGACGTCAAAGCTGCGGTCTACCGCGATATATCAGGCCGACTTTTCTTGCTGGAATGGAAGCCAAACGGCTGTTGAATCCGACATTTCGGTCGATCATTCTTGCGAAAATACCATCCCAGAATGCGCCTTGATGCCAGGCACGGTCGAACCGCATCAGCTTGCAATGGATTACCTTTGCCTTGATGCGGTCATCTTTGGAACGTCCTTCCTTCACCGGGGCGGGCAGGAAACCTAAAGACCACCGATCAACCGGAGGCCGCATATGGAAACCTTTGCCCTGTTCACACTGGTCGGGTTTTTTGCCCAGCTGGTCGATGGCGCGCTTGGGATGGCCTATGGTATCGTCACGTCGACCGTAATGCTGGCCTTTGGCGTGCCGCCGGCGCAAACGTCCGCAGCAGTTCATGCAGCCGAAGTGTTTACCACCGGCACATCGGGCATTTCCCACCTCATCCACAGAAACATCGACAAGCAGCTGTTTCTGAGGCTGGTCCCTGCCGGTGTTGCAGGCGGGGTGCTCGGCGCCTACGTGCTGACGTCCATCGATGGCAACACGATCAAACCGTTTGTGGTGGCCTATCTGGCGCTGATGGCAGTGCTGATCATTACCAAATCCTTCGTTTCCGTGCCATCGCGGCCAATACCGGCAAAACTTGTCATGCCGCTTGGGCTTGTCGGCGGTTTTGCCGATGCTTCGGGCGGCGGCGGCTGGGGGCCCGTCGTAACCTCAAGTCTTCTCGGCGCTGGCGGCGAGCCCCGTTATGTAATCGGCACGGTCAATGCAGCCGAGTTTTTTGTGTCATTGTCTGTGTCCATCGCTTTCGTGATCGCGCTGGTGACTGGCCATTGGGAAAATGCCGGTGGCTTTGAAAGCCATTTGTCGGCCATTGCCGGCCTGATTCTCGGCGGTGTCGTAGCCGCGCCGTTGGCCGGCTATGTGCTGAAAAAACTTGACCGGCTGCTTATCATGAGAGCTGTGGGTGCGCTGGTCGCTGTTCTGGCAGCCTATCAAGGCTATCGACTTTTGTGAACATATTTCCTCTTATCGTTCATTTATGATGAACAATTTGTCGGGTTTGAAGACCTATCGAAGCTTGAAATTCAAAGCTATCAACCTCCCCGACACATAAGGAGGGTTACCTGATGTCGAATACGATTCTTGCGCTCTTATCGCGCATTCTGCTTTCTGCGGTTTTCATTCCAGCCGGTATTTCGAAGCTCGCCGACATTGGCGGCACGGCCGGATACATTGCATCCGCAGGCATTCCCGGCAGTTCCGTACTTGCCTGGCTGGCCGCAATCTTCGAAGTTGTCGCCGGTCTTTGCATTCTCGTTGGTTTCCAGACAAAATATGCAGCATTCGCGTTGGCAGCGTTCTGCATTTTCACAGCTTTCGTTTTCCATGGCGGCGCTGACCCGGTACAGCAGATCATGATGTTCAAGAACATTGGCCTCGCTGGCGGCTTCCTCGCGCTTGCTGTCGCCGGCGCTGGCGCATGGTCAATCGACGCCCGCCGCTGATATTCAACTGATCCCGTTCAATTCCATCAAGGCCCGCGGCGTTCCCGCGGGCTTTATTCTTAATTTAACCCCGCACTGATATTTTCAGCCCTCGTTTCGAAACCAACGGGCAGCAACGTGCAGGAACCAAGTCGGCCAAAACAGGCGACATTCGGCGTGGGCAATTTGTTCCTGGCGCCTGCTTTTATCAGTGAACAGCGCTTTCTGATCGCAACACTCGCCACTTTCATTGCAATCGGCACAATTTTCTTGCCCAATCCAGACTTTCTGACGCTTCCGGTTATCGCCCAGTTCATCGTCACGTGCACCTTGCCGCTGGTCTATGCCGTGGTGGCGCATGCGGGGTACCGCTTAGCCATTACCCGCTCGCTCGACAGCGCGCTTGATCATACCTTCAAGTCAATCCTGAACCGGCGCAACCTCAGCCGAGCCGTTCCGACCATCGTCTTCTTCGCCGCTTTCATCCTGACGTTTCCGAGCTTCAAATCGCAAATACCAAGCTTTAATCCTTATGCATGGGATCCGTTCTTTGCCGACATGGACACGGCGCTGCATTCTGGCGTCCAGCCGTGGGAAATCATGAATTCCATTATCGGTTACGGCTTGCCGACACTGATTTTGGACCGGCTCTATTACTTGTGGTTTCCCGTGATATTCATGGCCATCGGCGTTGCAGTGGCGACACCGGGAAACCCGGCGCTGCGTGAACGGTTCATGATTTCGTTTGCCGCCTGCTGGATCATTATCGGTGTGCTCTGCGCTATCGGCTTCGCGTCAGTCGGACCGATCTTTTATGATCGGCTTCTCGGCGAGCAATCAAGCTTCGCCGGGCTGATCGGCAACCTGGAGGCAGTGAACACGGCGATGCCACTGAACACACTTCTGGTGCGGGAAAACCTTTGGCGGCTCTATGTCAGCCAAAGCAATTCTGTGATCTCGGGCATTTCGGCCATGCCCTCGATGCACAATGCAATTTGTGTTCTGATGTTTCTGGCCGCCCGCCATATCCACCGTTATCTTGCCATTGCGGCGTTCGCTTATGCGGTCCTGATTTTTCTCGGATCCGTGCATCTTGGCTGGCACTATGCCGTGGATGGCTACGCTTCGGCAATCATGGTCGCGCTGATCTGGAAGGCTGCGGGCTGGCAAGCGCACATGCCAAGCGTCGGCTTCTTCAGCCGCAAGATCTAATCGGCAGAACGCAGCTTCTGCGCAACCTCATCACCGGCTTCATGCCCGCTCGCAGCAGACTTGAGTGATCGCACCAGACACGCCTGCGATTTCAGGATGATGCCGTCGCTCAGTATTTTCAGATTGTTGGCGCTCAACGTCGAGCCAGTCGAGGTGATATCGACAATCAGATCTGCCAGTCCGGCCGCCGGTGCGCCTTCGGTTGCGCCGAGGCTTTCGACAATCTGATAGACCTGAATGCCGTGGGTGCGGCTGAAAAAGCCTTGCGTCATCCGCCAGTATTTGGTGGCGATGCGCAGGCGCCGGCCGTGCCTGTGGCGGAAATCGGCGGCGACATCATCCAGATCCGCCATCGTCTCCACGTCATGCCAGTGGTCCGGCACGGCAACCACGACATCGGCGCGGCCAATGCCCAGGCGCGCTTCTATGACCATCGCCTTGTCCCAATCGCCGGTGCTTTCGCGCACCAGGTCTTCGCCGGTCACTCCATAGTCGATGCTGCCTGCAACCAGTTCGCGGGCGATTTCCGATGCTGACATCAGGGCGATTTCGATGTCTTTGCGGCCCTTGACCTTGGTGCGGTACGAGCGCGCATCGGTCGTCGGCAAGACTTCAAGCCCGGCCTTGGCAAATGCTTTCAGCGTATCATCCTTCATGCGCCCCTTGGAGGGGATGGCGATGGTGATCGGCTTGGTCATGCCAGCGCCTCCAGCCGGTCGAGCCACAGTGAAAAGCCGACGCCCGGAATGGACTTTTGAGCGCCCAGCAGCGTCAGCAACCGGTCATAACGGCCGCCGCCGGCTAACGGGTTCGCATCGCTCTGCAACGAGCGGATTTCGAAAACCAGACCGGTATAATAATCCAGAGGGCGGCCAAAGGCGGCGTCGTAGATGACCTGCTTTGTGTCCACGCCGAGCCTGGCGATTTCCAGTGCGCGGGTGGAGAAATCAGCCAGTGCCATGTCCAGCGCCACATCGGCAGACGCAGCAAATTTTGCCAGATGATCGGGCGCTGTTGCCAGCGGTTCGCGGATCGACAGAAACTCGCTCAGCGCGGCAAATTGGCGTTTGGTCAGTTTCACCGAGGCAAGCTCGGTCTTTTCGATCAGCCGTGCAGCAATGTCTTCGGCCGAGCGTCCGGCATGGGCGGGAAACGCCTTTGCCGACATTTCATCGGCCAGCGCCTTGGCGAGTTTCGCCGCATCGCCCTTGCCCGCAAGCTTGGCAAGGTCTGGCCCGAGGTTTGGCAACGGTCGTTCGCTGGAAAGCTGGTTCAGCGTTTCCTTGAGCAGCGCCGCATTGCCAAATGTGCGGCCAAGACGCATGCGCCAGCCGCGCGGCAGGCCGAGCGCTTTGAGCACCGCTTCGAAAATCGTCTGGTCGCCGAGCAGGATTTCAAGCTCGGCATTGGGCGCGGCGAGGCGCACCATTTCCACCGCCTCTGCAAGCGAGCGGGCGTCGGTTGTGGCGATGTCCGGATCGCCCAGATCCTCGATGCCTGCCTGATAGAATTCCGAGC
>JBAVTG010000042.1:0-14074 GCA_049696015.1 Rhizobiaceae bacterium
TGTGGTTCGAAGAACCGGTGCCGCCGGACATGCCCGAGGTGATGGCCGAAGTGGCGCGCTTCACATCGATCCCGGTCGCCACCGGCGAGCGCCTCTGCACGAAATGGGAATTCGCCCGCGTCATCGAACACCGCGCCGCGTCCATCCTGCAGCCGGACCTGGGCCGCTCCGGCGGCATTCTGGAAACCAAGAAGATCGCCGCCATGGCGGAAGCCTATCATATCCAGGTCGCGCCGCACTGCTATTGCGGCCCCATCGTCGCCGCCGCCAACATCCAGCTAGCGGTGACACTGCCGAACTTCCTCATCATCGAGGCGATCAAGACGTTTGATGGCTTCCATGGCGAATTGCTCAAGAAGAAGATCGAATGGCAGGATGGGCATATCATCCCGTCAAAAGAGCCTGGCTTGGGAGTGGAACTCAACGAGGCTGTGTGCGACGCCAATCCATGGACCGGCAATATCTTGCACCTGCAAATGATGCAGACCCCGCTTGTTTAGGCGGTTAGCCGGTCACGAAGCCGAACAGCTTGGCAAGCAGCACACCGAGCATGCCAAACAAGAACGCATATATTGCCACGCGCAAGACCGGTCGTGGAACAATTGCGTCTTGCGCCGCCCCTGCCGGGTAGACAACGGGCATCTCGATTCCGACGGCCGGCGTTGGTTTGAACTTACCATATGAGTCAACAAATTCGTGGTTTCGCCCGTACTCATCAGCGAACCGGATGCGCGCCATATAGTAAGTGCTGCCATCGTCTTCGCTGGTACTGTGATCGATCACGGTTCCGGTCGTGCGGACACGCTTCACGCGGAACATGCGCCAGTCTTGCCAAACAACAAAACCGGCTACACTGGCCGTCAGGAGGATGGACAGAAGCAGAAAGAACGTTGCCATATTCGCTCCAAAGCCAAAGACACTTTGTCACTCCGCCGCAATGCGTACCGGTCCATCAAAGGGTTCGCGTGCGTCAAAGACGACCCGTGCGTCTACGATGCGTTGACGGTTTGTAATCGCCCACTGTGCGATGACGCCGAGCGGGTCGGAGAGCGAATGGCCAAGCGCGGTCAGTTCATAGTCCACGCGCGGCGGGATGGTGGGATAAACCGTGCGGGTGACAAACCCGTCGCGCTCCAGCGTTTTCAGCGTAAGTGTCAGCATCCGCTGCGAAATTCCCTCCACGCCACGCTTCAATTCGGAAAAGCGGCGCGGGCCGTCATTGAGCGCGCGCACCACAAGCACGGTCCACTTGTCGCCAATCTGCGAGAGAACCTCATGCACGGCCATGCAATTGCCGGTTACGTTTTTGGTGCTGTGCTTCAAAATAGTGCCTCCTTGCGGGGATTTTTGTCGAGGACTATTTTAGCCAAGGTTACGAACAGTAACAAGTATCCATTTCGTAACCAAAGCACATTTTGAAACCAAGCAGCCGCGCACCTTGAATGCGCATGAAGGAATCCTCCCATGTCCAACGTCCTCCTTGTTCTCACCTCGCCGCGTGGCGATTCCGTCTCCACCAAGCTCGCCACAGAGCTCGCCAACAAGATCGCCGCCAAGTCTGGCGGCGCGGTCACGCTGCGCGATGTCGCCGCCAAGCCGCTGCCGCATCTTGATGCCGAACTGATCTCGGCCACCCGCTCAGGCAAGACGGACCTCACCGCCCATGAAAAGGCAGCATTCGACCGCGCCATGGAAATCATTGGCGAAGTGAAATCCGCCGACGTCGTCGTCATCGGCGCCGCGCTGTTCAACTTCGGCCCGACCACAAACCTCAAGGGCTGGATTGATCATCTTGCCGTGCCCGGCCAGACATTCAGCTACTCGGCAGAAGGCCCGGAAGGCCTCGTCAAGGGCAAGAAGGTCTATGTCGTCACCGCATCCGCCGGCACCTATGGAGAAGGCCCGGGCGACTACCTCAAGCCATGGCTGACATTTGCCTTGGGCTTCATGGGCATGAGCGACGTTGAAGTCATCACCGTCGACAAGCTGGCCTACGGTCCCGACGCCGTGGAAAAGACGATGGCGGCTGCCAACGACCAGATCGCTGCAATCGCGGCTTGACCGTGCCTTTGGTTTCGGGCGGACTTCTGCCCGAAACCATTGTCAGAAAAAGATCATGACGGTCACCCTTATCCTCCCCGACGATGCCACCCGGCCAAAAGCGCCAAAGATTGACGGCGCGACAGACCATCACCGCCGCAGCGGCCGGCGTCTTGCCCAGTTCCACGCGATGCATCTGCGCGAACTATCCCGCGTCACCCTCGTGATGGAGCGTGTCTTTGCCGGCAATGGCACGGCCAATGAGTTGCTGACGACGATCAGTGCCATGCAGATGATCGGCAACATGCGCCAGTTCGGCAATCTGTGCGGCGCTGCCTGCGAAATCCTCACCGGCCATCACTCCATTGAAGATCACTATGTATTCCCAAGGCTCAAGGGCCATTCGCCAGCGCTGGACAAAGTCGTCGACCGCCTCCAGGCCGAGCATCTTGTCATCCATGAGCTCATCGTCCGTCTTGAAGCCGCGGCGCACGGCTTGATCGACACCCCCGGCGCTAAAAGCGCCACAGTGGTGCGATCCGCGTTCAAACAACTCGAGACCTTCGTGATCTCGCATTTTGGCTATGAGCAGAACGAGCTCGAGGAATCATTGGGCTTTTACGGCATCGAAATTTGACCGTCAGCCGAGCAGCCTGCTCATACCCGTAACGAGTATGTTTTCGGGATCAAGCGTGTGCTTCAATGATCGAAGAACATCCAGCCCGATGCTGTCTTTCTCCGAACGGGCCATCGCCGCATGGTCTGAACCAACGCCGTGATGGTGGCTCGCCGCGCCGCCATGGGCGCCAATGGCTTGCGAGATTTCCGTTTTGATCTTCTTCCACTGACTGAGCGGATCGTCCGATTGCGCAAACAGCGCAGTGAAATAGAGGCAGGCTGCTTCCGGATAGGAATGGCTCAAATGGCACATCAGAACACCGCGGGTATCCCCTGAAATCGAGCCAGACATGGCACGGTCAAACGCCTGACCGACTGCCGCTTTCAATTCAGCGAGCCTGCTCCACGGCGCAACGGTTTCAAACGTGTCAACGCCAATCCCGCGCAGCAGGAGGCTTTCGCGCAAAAAGGGCAAATCATAGCGGCTCTTGCGCCACGAGGCTCCGGGACTGCCGCCAAGCGAAACTGCGCCATGTTTGCGCATTTCAGATTGCGCTTCTGCCATCACGTCAGCGCGCCGGCCGCTATCGCCTTCAAAGCCTGCAATGACAAGGGCTCCACGATCCGGAGCGCGTTTGAATTGCAACGCCAAACGTTCCAGCGCCGCCGGCGCGTTCAGGCCTTTCATCGCCAGCCGAAACCGGCCGAGAAAATCTGTCTCGATCTCGTCGGAAATGCGGATCATCGAAAGGCCAGCGCCACATTGCACAAGCGCGCGCGCCGCATTCATGGCTGCCTCAAAGGAAGGCGCCAGCCAGCCGCGGTCATCAATCACCTGCGGCTTCTTGCGGATGCGCAACCGCACCGAAGTGATCAGTCCCAATAGACCCTCAGACCCGGCAACCAAACCGCCCAGCCACGGGCCGCTGGCCGAATGCCGGTGCATTTCGGTGCTCCAGATTCCGCGCGGCGTCGCAAGCCTTGCCGACAGCACCATGTCCGCCATGCGCCCATAGCCATTGGAACGCTGCCCGCTGCCGTGCGCCGCAACCGCCCCGCCCAAGGTCACGCCATGATAGCTCTGCGGAAAATGCCCCAATCCATAGCCGCGCAGATTCAGAATGGCTTCAAGCTCCGCCAGCATCATCCCCGCCTCTGCCTCTGTTGTCATGTCGGTCTCGTTCAGGTCAAGCAGCCGGTTCATCCGCCGCATGCTGGCCGCAACGCGTGGCCGTATGTCGGCGCTGGCAAACCCGCCCGTCACATTTGTCGCGCCTCCGGATGGCGTGACGCAAAAGCCGAGACGGGCGGCCATCGACAACAGTTCAAGCGCGCCATCGGAGTCGGGTGGCGACACCACAGCATCAACAGGGTCGGATATGCGCCCTGCCCGCCGCGCCAACTGGTCAGGATAGCTTTGCCCAAGCGACAATGCAGCACGCTCCAACGGATCAACGGTGAAGCCATCCGGCCCAAATCGCGTTGCGAGTTCGGTTTGCGCGCCCCTGTTCAACCGCGACAGACGCAGAGACTTTTCGTCGAAGGCCATCGGCGCAACGTGTCGCAGCCCGTCGAGGCCGAGCATATCGCACAGCAGCCGCTCGGCCAGCGCTTTGCCTTCCAGCGGGTCGTCACCCTGCCCAAGCCAGCCCCACAGCTGCGCTGCCATCAGCACATCACCCGGATGGCTTTGGGCAGCACTTCAAACAGCGCCGGAATTTGCCCGGGCGCCTCGCCGTCGACATCCAGCAGCGCCGTATTCATCAACGGGTCCCCCACCGGTTCGATCAGAACCTTCTTGCCGCGCAGGATCGTCACCTGCGGATGGTCGCGGTGACTGCCGGTGTAGAGAAGGCGCAGATCGAAGATCAGCTTCAGTTTGGCTGCGCCGCGGAAAATCACCAGATCGATGAGCCCGTCATCTTCGATTGCATCCGGGGCGATCATCATGCCGCCGCCGAAATACCGCCCGTTGGCCGCCGCCACCAAGGCGATCCTGGCCTCGATGGGCGGCTGGTCATCGACGGTGATCCGCACGGTCTGGAATTGGTATTTCACCAGCTCCTTGATCGTGTGCCACATGAACACCAGCTGGCCGGAGGCCTCGTTCGAGCGCTTGGCCGCATTGACCGCCCGCGATGTCGGGCCGGACAGGCCAAGGCTTGCAATGTTGATGAAGTGGCGTTCTGTCTTTCTTCCGGCCACACTGGTGAAACTGACGCGTCCGGCGTCAATCAGCCTGCCCGTGCCGCCTATCAACCGGCGCACCGCATCTGCCGGCGTTCCGTCCAGCTTCAACGTCCTGGCCAAATCAGAACCGGTGCCGCATGGCAAAATGCCAAGCGCCGCAGCAGCGCTCGGCCCGTCGCGCGTCCGCAAGATGCCGTCGGCCGTTTCACTGATCGTGCCGTCGCCGCCGGCCGCGACAATAAGCTCATAACCTTCGCGCGCCATGGCTTCGGCAATCAGCACGGCCTCGTCCGGCCGGTTGGTGCGGCGCAAATCAAAAGCGCCGAACTGGCGCGCCAGTTCAGCCTCGAACTCCGGCCAGACTTTCGATGCCTTGCCCGCTCCCGCCACCGGATTGAGAATAACCCCGCATTTCATGGCAGCCTCCCGCTGCGCCCCGTGCCACTATTGTCGCCATTCAGGCGCCGCGCAAGCCAGCCTTCCACTTCGGCCTTCAAGCCCGGATCAAGCAGCAAGGCATGCCGCCCCAAACGCCGCAGATGATCCTCCGCTGTCAAAGCCATTTCGTCACGTTCCGCAACCGCCAGCTGGTCGGATAAGAGCGTCGGAAGATGCCGGGCGGCGATCACCGCATTTCGCGTGTCACACCGGCCGGTCCGCCTGCCGCACTGGGCAACAGTCAAATCCACTGCGCGCTCCGCCATCAGCCGGGCTGTCGTCCATTTGCCGCCGGTCACTGTCCAAAGCGCCGGCACACCATCGTCCCTATGGCTGACGATCAATTCTTCCCGCGCCGCGCGGTATGTGTCGCCCTCGCCGTTCGGCAAGGCCCGCACACCGGCGAAACTGGCAATGGTCTTGTCCAGAAAGGGCTTCGCCGCAGGCATCAGCCGGGCGATCTTCGCCTGAAATGCCCCGATCTCGCTGTCCGTGGCGACAACCGAAGACAGATCGCCCGCGTAAGCATCATCCGTCGTGCCGAACAGGCTCATGCCACTCCACGGCACGGCAAACACATGCTCGCCCCTCCCGGATACGGCGATGGCATGGGTTGATGACAGCGCGGGCGTCACAAGGTGGATGCCTTTGGATCCGGTGACACGGACCATCTTTTGCCCCGGCACCAGCCGCTCGGCCGCAGCCTGCGCCCAAGGGCCCGTGGCATTGACGATCTGCTTCGCTTGGATGGCAAACCTGTCACCGGTCAGCCGGTCTTTTGCGTTGACGCCTTCGACCCCGCTGCCAAGTCCAACCAACCCATCTGCTGCAACATGGTTGGCAATCTGCGCCCCATGCGCCGCCGCATCCTGTAAAACCGCAATTACCAAACGGTGCGGCTCGGCAAGGTGGAAGTCCTGATACAACGCCGCACCGCTCATCCCGTCCATTTCCAGGGCCGGTTCGGTTGAAAGCGATTCAGCCCTCGAAAGCACCTTGGCCTTTCGGCCGGAAAGCCACTGATAAAGCGCCACGCCAACTCTGTTTTGAAAGCCGCGGGCCCCGGTCGTCAGCGGCAGCAGCCATGTCTGTTCGCAAATGTATTCCGGTGCGATGCGCATCCATGCTGCCCGCTCGGCAAGGCCTTTTCGCACCAATCCGAACTGCCCGGTTGAAAGATAGCGGATGCCGCCGTGGATTGTGTGCGACATCGCCTCGCTGGCGGCGGCGGCGAAATCATTCTGCTCGATCAAGGCCGCTTTGAGCCCGCGTCGCGACGCATCGCGCACGATGCAGGCGCCAACCACCCCGCCGCCAATGACCATCAGATCAAAGGCGTGAGAGGCAAGTGCGGCAAGATCGCGTTTCATGATTCTGTTTTGGCCGCTCCTTTTTCGGGCGTCCCAAAGTGCGCAAGTGAGTTGGCATAATAGGCTACCAGTTGTTCTTCACCATCAACAATCTGGTATAACCCGTTGTTCTCGCTGACCAGATTGCGCAAAGTGAACATGCGTAAGCCGGCAGTCACAGCATAGTCCCGGTCGGAGCGCGGCACATGCACATGCACGCCTTTGGCCTCCAGCTGGTCTATCAGCCGGTCAACCGAAGCCTTCAGCGACAGCATGTCGATTCCCTTTCCGCCTGCTTCGCGCAGCACATGGGCCACCAGCGCCACCGGCATGGCCGGAATGACAGCGCCGATGCGACCCATGAGTTCCTGTCCAAGCGCGTCGATCACGACCGACTGGCGCTCTGGCGTCAGCGCCGAAAAGCGTATTGCGTCCCGCTCGTTGAGGAAAGCTTTCAGTGACATTGGATTGCCGAACGCCACGCAGGCATAGCCGAATTTGTGCCATCGGCCTTTCAGCCGCAGGCGCAAATTGCGCCAGAGAAAGGCAAAGGTTTTCATGGCCGTCGTATAGAAAGGCTCCTTCGGCGGCGGGCCGTCAATTTCGGCCACCAGCGAGCGGTCCTCCAGAACCCTGTCATAATTGAGCCCTACAGGGATGAACAACACGTCGCGCCCGTTTGGATCGAATCCCTCAACCATGTAGGAAATCAGCCCGAGCTTGACCGGACGCAATTTGCCATCGCGCGACAGACCGCCCTCGGGAAACATCGCCTGTGTGACGCCGGCTTGCGTCGCCATCTGCACATAGCGCGCCAGCACCTTGCGATAGAGCAGATTGCGCGAGGAGCGGCGGATGAAATAGGCGCCCATCGAGCGGATGAGCATCTGCAGCACCGGAATGCGCGCCCATTCGCCAACAGCATAGGACAGCGCTGTGGCGGTCGAGGCCATGTAGGTGACCAAAATGTAGTCCATGTTGGAGCGATGGTTCATTACAAACACAACCGTGGCGTCCGTATCGAGCGTCTCTAGTAGCGCCCGGTCGGTAAAGGCCAGCCGCACCCGGTAGAGCGATGTGGACACCCACCGCGCCAGCCGCGCCCCGATCCGGAAATAGGTGTAGGCAGAAAACGCCGGGACAATTTCGCGGGCATAGCGCCCGGCATCTGCCAACGCCGCCGCCACCGGCATGCCGCTGTCGCGGGCGTGCGCCTCAGCGGCGGAAACCACGGCAGGATCATTGGCCAGCCGGTCGATCAGCACCTGCCGGGCTGTCAGTTTGAACGGGCGCAATTGGAGGCGCAGCCGCGAATTCAACTCTTCAATGGCGCGGTTGGCGCGGTTGCGCAAAACCCATTGCACGGCGGGATTGAGCAGACGGTCAAATAGACCCGCCAGAGCAAGGATGCCTGCCAAAATGACCAGCCAAAGCGGCAGTTCGACTGTTGAACCCATCCCGTCCTCCCGTTGCGGACTTTATGCGCTTGCCGCAACAGCGCAAGTCCGCAGGGATAGCCAACAAAAAAGCCCCTGCGGTTTCCCGCAGGGGCTTGGTGAAGCCGAAGCTTCGCCGCCAGATTTACATCTTGGCGACTTCAACAGCCGATGCGGCTTTGGTGGCGTCGTCGAAGGTGATCTTCACCTTGGCGCCGGCAGCAAGACCTTCCACAACAACGCCTTCGGCAAGCGTGAATGCCTGGCCGTCTTCGAGTGTGACCATCTTGGTGGCTTCGTCATAAGCCTTTACGACGCCTTCAACTTCACCGGCATAAGCGGCGGCAGCGAAAGCAACGGAAGCGACGAGCGTGGCGAGGATCTTCTTCATGTGGACTACTCCATATTCTTCAAAACTGCCCGGTCCCGGAACCCGCTAGGAATTCGCTGATTCCGCCGGACGTGTTCGCTCTTAGCCCAGGTTTTTTTAGTGATGCAAGTCACGAAAAATGAAATTGTTCAACAATATCAATGACATGATTTCGCCGCATTTGGCTCCAACGCCCGGATTCCCGTGAGATCATTGCGGCAAAGTGGCGGCAAACCGATTGAAATGATATCCACTTTTCGATCACGAAATGTGCTGCTGTCCCTGAGTGGGACCGATATCCGCGGCACCCCGGATTCCGCAATCCAATACGCCGCGCCAGAACAGCTGAAATATGCGGCAAATGCCTTTTTCGTCTTACCGATAAAGAGGCAGCTTGACTCTTTTTGCGCCATGGGCGAATAAATTTTCAGGAGTGCGCCTGCGCTGCCCTTCGTTTCTGGGAGGAGCACCGGGATTGTGCGCGGCGCACCCGGTCTACCTTTTTCAAACATTCAGATTGTGGCAGCGTCTCAATGGCGCATGGCCAATTGGGTCACATCCCGAACAGCAGCATCCATGCCGCCATCATCGCCATGCCGGCATTCTCGATGATGGTGACCGTTGACATCGGCAACTGAAACACCGTCCCAAGACACGCGCACTGGATGGTCTCATTGCGGCTGACGGATTAAATGACGCCAACAGCCCCGACAAGGCTCAGGATCAACGCAACCCACGTAGCCGCGCCCATCTGCAACCAGAACAAAAACGCGAACCCGAGCGCCAACTCTACAAAAGGGTAGATATAGCCCCACGGCTTGAATGCTTTGGCGATGACATCATAGCGGGAGCAGGCCTCGGCAAAAGCCGGAACATCCAGCAGTTTGAAAGCTCCGAACACAATATAGAACCCGGCCATGAAGCTCATCATCCAGCTTTGCCCGGCAAGGGATGCAACGGCAATAATGCCCATGATCAAGAGCAGCGGATAGTAGGCGCCGAACCAAGCAAAAATCGGCATCGGCACTGCCAAAGACGGTATGGAACAACCGATCCATTATTGGGATCCGTCAATCGCACCCTCGGGCCTCGCATTCTTTTCCGGAGCAAAGTACCCGGAGTGGAAAGGTGATTTGTTCGTCGGCGCGCTTGCGGGGACAAAGCTGGTGCGGCTTGACATGGACAATGGCAAAGTCATCGGCGAGGAAGCGATGCTGGAAGATCTGGGCGAGCGCATCCGCGACGTGCGCGAAGGACCGGATGGCGAACTTTACCTGTTGACGGACAGCCCGGAAGGCCGGGTGCTCAAGCTCATTCGCTAGCCGGCGGGCGGCCAATTGGCGCAACCCGCTTTCCCTTTAAATCTCGGCAACACCCACAACCAGATTGTGTCCATAGGCTTTCGCGCATTTTGGGCACGTGGTGTAAAAGAAATAGGTCCGTTTCGGCTCCTTGCCCTTTTCCCTGACAAGCCGGTCCATCTCGTCGCACCAGATTTTTGACTGGCTGAACGGCCCGTCAAACACCTTGGTGACGAAGTCGCCGCTGAGCTGGGTCATCTCTTCGCCCGGCACATCGTGTGAGGCGGCGAACAAATGCTCGGCTTGCCAAGGCGACAGGTCCCTGCTGAGCACGACATGGCCGTCCGCGCCATAGGCATTTGCAGCTTCAATTTCGCTCTGCACCCGGCTGAATACCGAACCCATGTTCAACGGGATGTGCATCGCGCTGCGCGTTGTCGCCCGGACAAATCGCTTGTCCTTGAAATGCAGATCTTGTCCGTCCCAGCCATCCTGGTTGAATCTGGGACAGCAGCCTGTGGTGTTGACGCTTTCATCATAATGAGGAAATTCGTTGGTTTTCATCGAAGCGCCTCCAGACTTCTTTAAAGGAAAATTATGCGCCCTCTAGCGCCGAACCCCGTTGATGTGGGTCAAAAGCCGGGACTCGTGCCATTGTATGCTCAAATACCAATCGGGAGCCCGCCCCATGACCTCGCTTCACAAACCCTCCGAAATCGCCGATCTGGTCGAAAACGCGGGCGTCGCCAAGGCGGCAATTCCATTCCATGCGCTGGTCATCCTTTCCGTTTTGGCAGGAGCATTCATCGCGTTCGGCTCCGCGTTTTACCTGATGTCCATGACCGGTGCGGATCTTGGCTATGGGCCATCGCGGGTTCTGGGCGGCATGGTCTTCTCGCTCGGGCTTATACTGGTGGTTATCGGCGGGGCGGAACTGTTCACCGGCAACGCCCTGATCGTCATGGCTTATGTTGACAAACGCATTTCCACGGCAGCGCTGTTGCGCAACTGGACAATTGTCTGGTGCGGCAATTTCGTTGGCGCCCTCCTCATCGCGCTTGCATTCGCCCAGACGGGATTGATCGAAGCCGGCTTCGGCCAGACCGCCGCCAAGGTGGCCACAGCCAAAATGGCGCTCGGGCCACTTGATATTTTCGTCCGCGCCATCCTGTGCAACGCTTTGGTTTGCCTGGCTGTATGGCTGTCATTCGCCGCAACCGATGTCGCGGGCAAAATCCTGTCCATCATCATGCCCGTTGCAGCCTTTGTCGCTCTGGGGTTGGAACACTCCATCGCCAACATGTTCATGCTGCCGCTCGGCCTGATAGCGGGCGCGGAAGGATCGCCAGTGCTGGCGCTGCAAAACATCCTCATCGCCACTGCAGGCAACATTGCGGGCGGCGCCGGCGGCGTCGCGCTTGCCTACCGCTTCGCATTCAAGCCACAGGTTTGACCGGCGGCACGAAGGAAGATTTGGCGATCGCCGCCTGATAGGCCGCCTCGATCTGCGGCAGGATCACCGATGGCGCCAGATGCCTGGCAACCTTGGCCCTGCAGGCCGAACCGGCCCGTAGCCGCAAATCCGGGTCATTGAACAGCCGTTTGAGGCATTGATACACGCCCTCTTCATCGCCCTGCTCAAACAACAGGTCCGGCGGCGTGATATCAGACATGTTGCCGACGAGGTAAGAGATGGTTGGAATTTCCCGCGCCATCGCCTCCAGCGGCGCGATCGGCCCTTCCTCGCGGAATGAGAGCATGAGAAACACATCAAACGCAGGCAGTAGGTCGGCAACATCGTTTCGCTGATGGGTCAGAACCACCAAGGGGTCAGCCCTGAAGCCCTCAAACACCGGCTTTTCGTGCGGCAATGGATTTTCCGGATAGTTGCCGATCAGGAGCAGCCGCACTGGCAGGCCATCGCCGGCCAGACGCTGTGTCAGCCGCTGCATGGCAGCCTGGTTTTTCCGCTCCTCAAGATGTCCGACAGCGCCAATGACAAACGCATCAGCTGCAATGCCAAGCTGCGCGCGGGGTTTGAGTCTGGCGGCAGCATTGGCCGGTTCGATCTGCTCGACCGGAAACATGTTGGAAATGACGCGGATGGATTTGCGCCGCGCCAGCAGCCGCTTTACGTAAAAATCAGCGGTATCCTGGCTCGGCGCAATGACGATATGCGCCGCCATCCAAGGCAGCTGGAACTTGCGCGAATGGGCCGTCATCACCGCAGGAAACCCCGACGCAAACCGGAAAACCATGCCGAACTTGTTTGCCTTGCTGCCATGGCAATGCGCCAGATCACCATTCCAGTCGCGGATGATATAGCCGACGCGGCGGATTTCCGAAGGCACAGCTTTGAAACTGGACGTGATCAGTTCGATGCGCGGATCATAGGATTGCGCGGCCAGCCACGACCCTTCCGGGCAGACCAGCATGACCGCATGCCCGGCCTTCACCTGCTCATTCGCCAGCGTGAACGAGCTGGTCGCAACCCCGTTAAGCGCCATGTGGCCAACCAGATGTGCAATGCGCATGATATGTCCCAACTACGATGACCGCGCATAGTCACGGATGGCGAAAGAAGCAATCACGCAGCCGGAAATTGATAGCGCATCATCGGCCCGCAGCCTCAAAAAGCCGTTCCGTCGCCTCATCCGCCGGAAACAGCAGCTCAATACGCATGTCCGCCAACGCAATGTCCTCCGCGGTGCCGAATTGCGCAATCGTGGCGAAAACGGAGAATATCTGCCCGCCAAGCCGATAGCGCGTCGGGACAATTGCCGGCATGTTGGCGTGCTGCGGCGCGTTTCGAAGGGACGGATCAAGCGCCAGCTGCGCCGCGGCCTTGTCCAGTATCGCATCGCCGCCAAGGTGGGCGCTTTCGGTGCGCAGCCTCGCCAGCGTGTGGGCCGCCACTTCCGGCCAGTTTTCAATCATGCTTTCCGCCCGTCCGGGTTCCAGCATTGCTGACAGGATGCTGTCGCCGACAGCAACCCCGAAAGCGGACAGCACCAGCGTCCCGGCCTGATTGGCCGTGACAATGTTCCAGTGCCGGTCAATCACCAGCGCAGGAAAGGGATCGTGCCGGTCGATGACCCGCGCAATCGCGCGGCGGACTGGCTCCATGTCGCCGGCGTCCAGGGCGCGTGTCGCCCACGCCGGGCGGAAACCGGCAGCATCGAGCATCCGGTTGCGCTCGCCGCGCGGCACCTCCAGTGCTTCGCTCAGCTGCATCACCATCGACCGGCTCGGCCGCGACCGTCCGGTTTCCAGAAAGGCGATGTGCCGCGCCGAGACATTGGCGTTGAGGCCAAGCTCAAGCTGGCTGAGTTTGCGTTTGCCGCGCCATTCGCGCAAGGCGTTGCCATAGCCGCTGGTCCCAATTCCGCTGGTCAATGTCCGCTCTCCAAACTGGCGTGACGATAGCGTCTTTCCTGTCAAAAGACACTTACCTCCAACGTAATTGCGACACTGACATCGGGTCTGGGAAAGTGGCGGCATTGAAAACCCAAAGGAGATGACCCATGCCCGTTTCAACTGTCGTCCTGTGGATCAAACTTGCCAGCGCAAGCATGATCATCGCCCTCGGCGCCCTGTTCGCACTCGGCGCATACCCGCCCACCGCAGCCTTCGCCGACCTGTTTGTCGACTTGTTGAAATGGCCGCTGGACGGCGCGCAAACTGTCGCCGCACAAGAAGCCCGCATCATCGCCGCCATCGGCGGCGGCATCACCGTTGGCTGGGGCGTCATGATCTGGCAAATCGCCAGCCGCATCTTGCCGACAGACCCCGCACTCGGCCGCCAGTTGCTGACAACCAGCATGCTCAGCTGGTTCGTCATCGACAGCACCGCCTCCTGGCTCGCCGGCGTGCCCCTCAATGTCGCGCTGAACACAGCGTTGCTGGCGCTGTTTCTGGTGCCGTTGTGGCGGATGGAGGGAGGCTCGAAGTCGACTGTGCAATTGCCACTGGTGTGACGCCAATTGAAGCACTTTAGGCGCAGGTTTTGGGCATGATCCTGACTTATGTCCGAAGCCGCGCCCATTGCGCCTCTGAATGTCAGTTCCGATGGTTTACGCAACCTGATTCAGATCAACGAGTACGACCTGTTGCGGCGCTATCATGAACCCGTTTCTGGCAGGGAGGCGCAGCATGACCACATTTCTTTCCCACTCACCCACGGTCAATGGCTATAGTTTTAACTCAACCTTTTCCTTTCAGAGTTTCAATCCAACTCATTCTAACGAGACGGATTTCAATTTTGTTTACTCACATTTATATACTCCCGAATACGTCTATTGCCAGACTATTGAGAAATATAGTGACACAGGT
>JBAVTG010000043.1:0-7995 GCA_049696015.1 Rhizobiaceae bacterium
TGCCGTCAATCTTCAATGACGAGCCGACAATGCAGCCGTCGGACACGGCAAACACGTCTTTGACGGTCGCATGTTTGACGCCGGTGTTTGCCAGGACGGGCGTGTCCGGAAGCACTTTCTTGACGGCCTCGAGGTCCGACATTTTGGCAGCTTCCCCGGTGATTTGTCCGGAAACAAGCACGGCATCCGGAACGCTGGAAAACACGGCGCTGCGCGCCCTGTCCGGCAACGGACGCTGGTCGAGCGAATGGGCGAACTCGGCGGATATATTGTAGAGCATGGCAAGGTCTGACCGGCCAAGGCGGTTGCGGTAGCGCATGGCCTTGCCCGCGTCCGGCGTCCACGGCCCCATATCGGAGGCATAAGTTCCGGTGAAGATCTCGCGCACAAACGACGCGCCGGTCGCTGCGGCAAGCGCTACAGTGCTCATCGGATCCCATAAAACATTGACGCCGAAAGGCACGCCGATTTTGCCTTTTACCGCGCCGATTATGGCGGCCATGGTCGCTGTTGAGGCGACATCGACATTGAACTCGTAAGGACGGTCATTTTCGTTGCCGAACATGACCGCATCAAATCCGGCTTTGACAAGCGCATCCAGATCACGCTCTACACCGTCAATCAAACCCGCAAGCCCGGCGTCCGCATCATACAGAGGCGAGCCAGGCAGCGCACCAAAATGCACCATGGCAATGGCAATCTTCCGATCCCCGAAAACCCTGCGGTATTGATTGATCATCATGCTCTCCATCCCCTATCCAGACGCTAGCAAGCACCCTTGGGTTTGTCGATTGCCAGACTGGACAAAACGGGAAATCAGTGAACGAAATGGGCGCCTGAAACTGCAAGGAACCGCCATGAAAACCCGCAAGTTTGATCGCATTGGCAATGGCGGCATTGCGTTTACGGAACTGGGCTTTGGCAGCGCCCCTATCGGAGGTCTTTACAGGCCAGTTGGCGATGACGAAGCGCAAACCGTGCTGCAGGAGGCATGGGAAGGCGGGGTCAGAAATTTTGATACGGCGCCGCTTTATGGCCTTGGACTTTCTGAAACCCGTTTGAACCGATTTCTGTATGGCAAACGGCGCGATGACTATGTGCTGTCAACCAAGGCAGGCCGGCTCTTACGGGTCTGCAAGCCAGAGGAACGCACGGGCATCGGCAAATTCTTTGAAACGCCGACCCGCCGTGAAGTCTATGATTATTCCTTTGACGGCGTCATGCGCTCGTTTGAAGCTTCGCTGGAACGCCTTGGCGTCGACCGCGTCGACATTCTCTACGTCCATGATCTTTGCATTTTCACCCATGGAACCAAGGCGGCATCAGATGCGCGCATCGAGGAATTCATGCGATCGGGCTATTACGCCATGCTTTCCTTACGTGACCAAGGGGTGATCAAGGCGTTTGGCGGCGGCATCAATGAGTGGGAGGTGTGCGAGACACTGGCAAACCGTGGAGATTTCGATCTTTTCCTGCTTGCCGGCCGTTACACATTGCTGGAACAAGAATCCCTGCAAAGCTTCCTGCCGCTCTGCCAGAAGCGCGGCATCGGTATCGTCCTTGGCGGACCTTATAATTCCGGCATTCTGGCAAGCGGCATGAAGCCGGGCGCACAGTATAACTACTCTGCTGCGCCAAAAGAGGTTGTTGAAAAGGTCGGCAAAATCAACGCGGTCTGCGCAAGCCACGACGTGCCGATGGCCGCTGCGGCGCTGCAGTTTCCGTTACACCACCCAAGCGTGGTATCGGTCATTCCCGGCGGGCAATCGATAGAGGAAGTCAAAGCCAACCGCGCCTACCTCGATATCAAAATTCCTGCGGCGCTTTGGAGCGACCTGAAGGCGAAAGGGTTGCTGCGCGGCGATGCGCCGACGCCCTGATGCTTTTCAGATCACGCCCATGCGCAGGATGAAACAGCCATAGGGGCCTGCATCGGTCGTCTGCACCACCACAAAGCACTTGCGCGCCGCCTCGTAGAACGCAAATCGCTCCAGCGGCTTGATCTTGACCGGAACGCCATTGGCCTCATCGGCAACCGCTTGCATTGACCGGTGCGCATCAACAATCTTGCCGGCATCGCCGACCACTTCCATCCGGAAAATAGGCTCGGGCACGAATGTGTCTAAAGGAAAGTGATGCAACAGGGCTCTGGCGAGCGTCGGCAAATCCGCGCCGAAGATCGGCACAACGCGGCCATGAACAGTTTGCTTGGCAATGGACGCAGCGGGATGATTGCGGTCGCAAATCAAAAGGTCATCACCGTGCCCCATCGATTTGAGCACAAACAACAGTTCCGGACTCAACAGCGGGTCAATGTGTTTCAGCATCTTGTCTGTCTCGCTCACTCTTGCCATGCCAAGCGCCGCGGCCGGAGCGCGGCAATCAACACTACTCGCTCCGCTTTGTCTGCACGGCTGCCATTGTCCGCACGAGGTTTTCCTCGGCTGAACTGTAACTCTTCTGCGCTACGGCCATGAAGATGGCGTCCATGATGTTGAGCTGGGCAATGCGGGCGGCGGCGTTTTCGCTGGTGAGAGGCGAACCCATCGCCGTCGAGCACAATACAACATCGGACATGGCGGCCAACGGCGATGATTCATAATTGGTGATTGCGATCACATTGGCGCCATTGGCATGGGCGATCTGAATGGCTTCCAGCACGCCGGTCGTGCGGCCGGAATGCGAGAAGGCCAGCACCAGATCCCCGGGCTTCAACAGCGATGCGGACATGGCCATCATGTGCGTGTCGTCGAACACGGAAGCCCGGATGCCAATGCGCAGGAACTTGTGGGCGACATCGCGGGCAATTTGCGCCGAGCCGCCGAGCCCGTAAAAATCGCGCTGGCCTGCGCTGTGGATCAAATCCGCTGCGCGGCGAAAACCGTCCATGTCGAGAATGGCCAGCGTTTCCTCGAGCGCCTGAATGGCTGTGCGAAACACTTTCTGGACAATCACCTCAGCCGAATCTTCCGGCGTCAGATCTTCGTGCATATCGACATTGGGCTGCCGCTTGTAAGCGCTAAGCGCGGCGCGCAGCTCCCGAAACCCGGCAAAACCCAAGCGCTTGGCAGTCTTGACGACCATGGCCTCGGACAAATCGGCATCTGCCGCCACCTGCTTGAGCGGCAAGGCATCACCTGCCGCGCTGCGCAACATCACCTCGGTCACCCGCATTTCGCTGGGTGTCAACTCGGGCAGAAGCATTCGAATGCGGGGGCCGACGGTCCTTGGATCGAATGTCAAATTCTTACCCCCTGCCCCGCGCAAGGCGGTCTACCAGCATTGCCAGAATGATAATGATACCAGTGGCAAGCAGTTGATAAAAGGCCTGAACATTGAGCAGCGTCAAGCCATTGCGCATCGCCCCCAACACGATTGCGCCCAGAATTGTGCCGATGATCGATCCCTTGCCACCCATCAGAGACGCACCGCCAATTGCAGCGGCCGCGATGGCTTCCAGCTCCCAGAGATTGCCAAGAGTCGGCTCGGCAGCACCAAGCCGGGCAATCAGAATCACGGCCGCAAGCGAGGCAAGCCCGCCGGAAATCATGTAGGTCAAAACCTTGGTCAGCTCGATCGGAACGCCGGAAACGCGCGCAGCTTCCTCATTGCCGCCGACAGCCAGGATATATTCGCCGAGCGGCGTCTTCTTCAAAAGAATCGTCGCCAGAACTGCGAGGACCGCGACGATCACAACAGGAACCGGCAGGCCGAAAAGGTCGGACGTGAAAATGTGACGGAACGAATTGGGCAGGCTCAAGATCGGATTGCCGCCCGTATAGATGAGCGCAAAGGCCCGATAGAGGCTCAAAGTGCCAAGCGTGACGATAAACGGCTGCAATCCGGCATAGGCAATCAGCGCGCCATTGAGGAAACCGCACGCCAATCCAACGCCAAGCGCCGTCAAAATCACCACGGCGACGGGATATCCGGCGGCAAGCAACGTCGCACTCAGGACGGCGGCCAACGCCGCTGCCGGGCCCACCGACAAATCGATGCCGCCGCTGATGATGACCAACGTCATACCAATGGCGATGCAGGCGTTTATGCTCGACTGCTGCAGGATGTTGATGAGGTTTCTTTGCGTGAGGAACACGTCCGACATGCTCGAAAACACCAAGACCATGATGATCAGGCCCGCAACCGTGCCCATGTCGCGCCAGCTGATGTTGAATTGGCCAAGGCGGCTTGCGATTGAGTTGCTCATCTTAATGGGTTCCAGACTTTCGGCTTTGAAAAAATTGATCAGGCGGCAAGCTTGCCGGTGATTGCAAGGCTCATGACAGCTCCCTCCGAAAATTCGCTGCGGCTCAGCTTGCCCGCCATCTGGCCGCCGCGCATGACCAAGACAGTGTCGCAGAGCCGCAATATCTCCGGCAGTTCGGACGAGATGACGATGATGCTGCGGCCCTCGGCAGCCAGCGTTTCAATCAACCGGTAGATTTCGCCCTTGGCGCCGACATCAATACCGCGCGTCGGTTCGTCAAAGACGAGAATTTCAGAGCCAGCCATCAACCAGCGGCATAAAATGGCCTTTTGCTGATTGCCGCCGCTGAACAGGCGGATCGGCCGGTTGATATCCAGCGGGCGCAAATTGACGCTGCGGGCATGCTCATCGACGCGGTTGTGCAGTTCGCCCTGCCGGATGATGCCGCCAGTGGTCAGTCTGCCATAACTTGGCAGCGCCGCATTCGACGCCACCGAGCGCAGCGGAATGATGCCTTCTTTCTTGCGATCTTCCGGCAAAAGCGCGATGCCCGCTTCAATGGCTGCGCGTGGGTTGGCGTAAGTTGCCTTCACCCCTTTCAACCTGATCCCGCCGGAAGTTGGCGTATCAACACCGGCAATCAATCTGGCAAGTTCTGTGCGGCCGGAGCCGACAAGTCCGGCAACACCCAAAACCTCGCCGCGGCGCAAGTCAAACGAGACGCCGCGCACCGCCTTGGCCCGGCAAAGGTCCTCAACCGAAAGAACGACTTCGTTTTGGACGTGGCTTTGGTGTGGCGGAATATCAAGCGCCCTCCCAACCATAAGACCGACAACAGCATCTTCTTTGGTCTTCGACAAATCCACATCGGCAACCTTCTTGCCGTCGCGCAAAATGGTCGCCTGTGTCGCCACACGGAACACTTCATCGAGTTTATGCGAAACGTAAATGACGGCCACGCCGTCAGCCTTGAGCTGTTCGATGACGCTGACCAGCTTGTCGAACTCCACCGGCGTCAGGCTTGATGTCGGCTCATCCATGGCAATGACCCGGGCATTGCCCAAAAGCGCCTTGGCGATCTCGACGATCTGCCGCTGGGCAACCCTCAGTGTTTTGATTTTTGCGCTGACATCAATCGACGGATCAAGCTGCGCCAGCAATTCCTTAGCCCTCGCGCGCATTTTGCCGCGGTCGGTGAACAGGCCAAACCGCGTGATCGCGTTGCCAAGAAACATGTTCTGCGCCACGTCAAGCTCGGGAACCTGCTGCAGTTCCTGATGGATCAGCGCAATCCCAGCCTGCGCCGCGGCCCTTGGCGTGCGAAGGTCCACAACCTTGCCGTTGACGTGGATATCGCCGGTATCGGCGCGGTAGATGCCTGAGAGGATTTTCAAAAGCGTCGACTTGCCTGCGCCATTTTCACCAAGCAGCGCACGCACTTCGCCGCCGCGCACTTCAAACCCGACATCCTCCAATGCCTGAACACCGGGAAAGCCTTTCGAAATGCCCGCGAGGGACAGTGCAATGTCAGAAGTTGAGGCGTCAGTTGGCATCAGGATTACCACCAGGACATATGCCCGGCCCATCTGCCGAGCCCAAACGCGGGATAAGAAGTCCCGGCGCGCCAACCCATCGGGTCAGGCGGGCGCGCCGGCAGGATGCCAGAATTACTTCTTGGCGTCTTCCATCAGGTTCTTGCGAACCGTTGCTTCATCGCCCGTGTAGCGATCCATATTGTCCTTGGTGACGAGCGCTTGCGGGGTTGCGACAACGCGCGGCAGTTTCTGGCCAGCCTGGAGGCGAAGCGCAACTTCAAGCGCCACTTCGCCGGTCAGCACCGGAAAGCTGTCAACCGTTGCAGTGAGTTCGCCGGCCTTGATCGAAGCGTAAGCGTCAGAGATGCCGTCGGTGCCGATGACGGCGATCTTGTCTGCTTTGCCCGCAGCCTTGACGGCCTCGACCACGCCGAGTGCCATACCGTCATTGTTGCAGTAGAAGCCGATGATGTCTGGGTTTTGCTGCATGATGTTGGTGGCGGCGTCATAGGACTTCTGGCGGTCCCAATCGCCCGGAACGCTGGCGACAACTTCAAAGCCCTTGCCATCAGCGGCAATGGTTTCCTTGAAGCCCGCAGTGCGCTGGACAGCGGCGTAAACGCCCGCCATGCCTTCAATCACAGCCAGCTTGCCGCCATCCTTGCGGTTGTCGATGAACCACTTGGCAGCGCGCACGCCATTGTCCTTCTGCACATTGCCAATGTAATTTTTGGCCGACGGAATGACAGCGTCATTGACGTTGATGACAGGAACGCCCGCCTTTTCAGCCGCTTCAACGGCAGGCTGCAAGTTCGCGTCGGTCTGCGGGGAAACCAGAAGAATCTTGTAGCCAGAAGACAACATGTTTTCAGCAATCGCCAATTGGGCAAGCTGGTCGTTTTCGTTTTGACCAGCCTGAAGATCGACAGTGACGCCGACCTTTTCGCCCAGTTTCTTGTACCCTTCACCCAGGCTGCGCCAATATTCATTGGTCAGCGCCTTGGCGACAGCGCCAACCTTCATGCCCTTTTCGACAGCTGGCATCGGGCCGAATTTGGCTTCAAGCTCGGACCAGTCCATCCGGTCGGGTTCTATGTCGGAGTTCAGCGGCGCAAGATCCGCGGCATAAACAGAAAACGAGAATGCAGCGGCGGCAACAGCGCCGAGCAACATGGATTTCATGGATGTGAATTTCATTTTGGTTTCCTCCCAAAAGTTGATCATCTGCGTGTGTTGAACCGGAGGCTTGATGAGGGCGATCCGGCTATTTCTCCGCCACGTGATCGGCGGTGTCTGGCTATTCCCCCCCGTAAATCGCCTTACGGATGATGGAATTGCTGGCGACCGCGTCCTGCCTCGCTATGGCAGCGCCCAGACGATTGTCGCTCTGCAGCCGCTTGACGACAGTGCGCATGGCTTCAACCGTCGCAATGTTGGCGCTGCATTCGGCAACGGGATCAAGACCCGTCACATCTGGGAACGTGTCGAAATAGATGATGCGCTCATAGCCGATCGACTCCAGCACATAGAGGAGCTCGATTGTCTGGATCGGATGGACGGTGCCGACCATCAAGCCGTCGTCACGCTTGCCGTAGCCGTCATTGAGATGAACGCCGAACAGCTTTTTGCTGCGCCCGGCAAGCGCCGCCGCATAGGCCGGCATTTCATCGGCATAAAGCACATGTGCAAAATCAATCGTCACGCCGACGTTCTTCCTGTCGATCTGGTGAATGGCCAGCAATGTTGTGCCGATATCGGGCATCAGGCTGAAACTGCGCGGCTCGTTCGGCTTGTATTCGATGCTGATTTCGGCGCTTGGAACATGGTCGGCGACCTCGGACATGGCAGCCAATGTCCAATCCCAGAGCTGGGCGTAATCAGTCTGAAACGAATAGTCGAAACCGTCCTGCCCCATCCACAGCGTCATCAGCGAGCCGCCGAGCTCCAGCATGGCATCAATGCCGCGCTTGGTCTGGTCAATGGCGGTGCGCCGCAGCGCCGGGTCGGGATTGGTGAATGCGCCAAGCTTGAAGCCCGGCTCGCTGTAATAGCGCATCGCCAGACCGTTGAGCGTCAGATCAAGATCGGCAAGACGGGTCTTCAGCTGCTTCAATTCCAGACCATCGACATGGTCGGGGTAGTTGAGATCAACGGCGTTGAGCCCCGGCACAGTGGCGGCGCGCGCCAACAGGTCAAGCACGCCAACCTTCCGGCCATCCGCATGTGCGCCGTTTTTGAACGAGTTCAAACGGG
>JBAVTG010000044.1:0-2402 GCA_049696015.1 Rhizobiaceae bacterium
GACAAATGCCATTCCGCCCGAATTTTTCGCCCGGCTGATTTGGAAAGAGAGCCGGTTTGATCATCAGGCAGTGTCCCCCGCAGGCGCAGAAGGCATCGCACAGTTTATGCCCGGCACTGCGAAAATCGTAGGGCTGTCTGACCCATTCAACATCGAAGAAGCCATCCCCGCTTCCGCCCGCCACCTTGCGGACTTGAAGAGAAATCTTGGCAATTTTGGCCTGGCCGCTGCAGCCTACAACGCCGGCGAAGGCCGCGTCTGGAGATGGCTGTCGTCCGGCGGATTCCTGCCGCTGGAAACCGAAGATTATGTGGCCGATATCACCGGCGAGCCAGCCGACAACTTTGCCGCAAACGGAGCGGCGTTTGTTGCAAAACCGCTGGATGCCAAAATGACTTTTGACCAGGCCTGCCGCAAACTGCCGGTCATCGCCTTCAACACGGTGGCCATGGCCTCGGTCAGCCGAAAGCCATGGGGCATTCAAGTAGCCGGAAACTTTCGCCGCGCCGCCGCAGTCAATCAGTATGAGCGCGTGCGCCGCCAGTTCGCGTCCGTGATGAAGGGGCATAAGCCGGTGGTCAGCCGGGTGCGCACCCCCATCGGCAGACGCGGTATCTACGCTGTGCGCATCGGCGCGGATTCGCGCGGTGAGGCTGACAAGATCTGTGCGGCCCTGCGTTCAGCGGGCGGTGCGTGTTTGGTCATGAAGAACCGCTGAACCATTCTCCCATTTGTCCGCGATTGACAAATAGTTCCCAAAATGGGAATATATGGCCATGAATCTTATTGCCGTCTCTACGTTGCGGTCTTTTTGGGAAAGACACCCGCAATCAGAGAACGGGTTACGCCTGCTGGCAAGAATGATTCAATCCGGTCGCTGGGAAGGCCCGCAAGACTTCAAAAGCGCATTCGGTAGAAACGTGGACTTTGTTGCAGGCAATCGGGTCATCATCGATGTTGGTGGAAACAAATATCGCGTCGTGTTGGCGGTGAGCTATTCAACAAGCCGGGCTTTCGTCAAGTTTGTTGGAACCCATGCCGAGTATGACCGGATTGATGCAGGGAGCGTTTGACTGGCATGAATATAAGACCGATCAGAAATGATACCGACTTGGCTTGGGCGCTTGGGGAAATCGAAGTTTATTTTGACCATGAGCCACAAACCGGGACGCCAGAACATGACAGATTTGCAATTCTGGCAACGCTGATTTCTGCTTATGAGGCGGAGCATCACCCAGTGGAACCGCTTGAGCCGGTGGCCATGCTTGAAGTCTATATGCATGAACACGGTTTGAATGGTTCAGACTTAGGGACGCTTATCGGCTCACGTTCCCGGGCGAGTGAAATATTGTCGCGCAAAAGGACGCTGACACTTGGTATGATCAATCAGATCGCCGATGCCTGGAAACTGCCGGTCGCTGATCTTGCCAAACCTTATGCGTTGAACAAGCAACCGCGAGCCGCCTGACCGCGGCGTTCGGCACATTATGGGCGAAACTGTGGCAGCCGTGTTCAGCTTCAGTTCAGGCGGGCCAGCCTAATGTCTGTCCATGCCGGAAATCCGGCCAGACAGGCAAGGAGCTCGTCATGAACCGTTTCACCAAAACCGCCATAGCCGCTGTTGTCGGCTTTGCAGCCGTTGCTGCGCCCGTTTCCCAAGCCAACGCCGACCATTGGCGCCGCCACCATCACCGCAACAATGATGCAGTCGCTGCCGGTATACTCGGGCTCGCAGCTGGCGCGATTATCGTTGGCGCATTGAGTGAGCCTGCGCCGCGCCGCATCTATCAGCGTCCCGCCACCGTGTACGACTACCCGCCAGCGCCGCGCGGCTATGAGCCTGACGTCATCACTTACGATGCCGGCCTCGAGCCCTGGTCCCGCGACTGGTACCGCTATTGCTCGGACCGCTATCGCTCATTCAATCCGGAAACCGGCACTTATCGCGGCTATGACGGGCGCAACCACTTCTGTCAGGCAGGCTGAGCTGAGTCACAAGCCGGCGAGGTAGGGGTTTGTGCGCCGCTCCTCGCCGATGCGGCTTCCCGGCCCATGGCCGCAGATGAAGCCGACATCATCGCCAAGCGGCAGGATTTTGTCGCGGATTGAATTCAACAACGTTTGATGATCGCCGCCCGGCAAATCGGTGCGCCCGACCGAACCGTTGAACAGAACATCACCCAAATGGGCAAACCGCGCCGCGCGGTTGAAGAAAATGACATGCCCCGGCGCATGGCCGGGCGTGTGATAAACCTCAAAGACATGATCGCCGAAGGAGACCGACTCGCCATCTGCAAGATAGCGGTCCGGCGTGGCATCTTCCATCTCGCCAGGCACCCCAAAATCCGCTGATCGCCTGGTGATGGAGTGGAGCAACGGTTCGTCGTCCTTGTGCGGGCCGA
>JBAVTG010000045.1:0-4762 GCA_049696015.1 Rhizobiaceae bacterium
CACGGCGCATGGCGATCGGATCCACGACGATGACGCGTGCGCCCATGCCGATAGCGGCAGCCGCAGTCACGAGGCCGATGGTGCCGCCGCCCGAAACGACCACGGTCTCGGAGGCATTGGTGCCGCCCGAACGCTGCACGGCGTAGAAGCCGCAGGTGAATGGCTCTATCAGCGCGCCGCGATTATCATCCACGCCATCGGGCAATTTGTGCAGCCAATCAGGATTGACGTTGAAGTATTCACGGTCGGCGCCGTTCATGGAAAAGCCGAAGTGATGAAGGCGTTCTGGGGTCCGCACCACGCATTCGCCCACCACTCGGTCGCCGCGCTTGAAATTCTTGACGGATTTTCCGACCTCAACAATTTCGCCGCACCATTCATGGCCCGGAGTGACTGGGTAGGAAATTGGAATAATATATCGACCCGCCAGCAGCTCATAGTCGGAGTGGCAAATGCCTATGGTGCGAGTCTTGATCAATACTTCCGTGTCGTTGATCTCAGGCACAGGCATGTCGAGAATTCTGGGGTTGTCCGGTGTTTCGAAGACGAGCGCCTTCATGATGTCTCTCCGACTCTAGAGGCTGACCACTGCGCCATCTTGCGCAGCGGAAGCGATGATGGCTTCAAGGATGGCGATGTTGTTCACCATTTCGGCGCCCGCGATCCGATAAGTTTCCTTGCCGCGAATGGCGCGGGCAAAACTGACCAGGTTGTCTTTCACGGGTTCGGCGGCCGGGAATTCTTCAACAGTGATAGGCGAACCCGTGGTGGCAGATGTCACCACCCAACCGGCAGGCGATTCCACATGGGCCTTGTCGCGAATGTCGATCCAGCCCTTCGTGCCGAACAAGGCGAAGCGCGAGATGAAAGGCGTGGCCAGTGTCGCAGAAATATAGGCCGTGCCGCCATTTTTAAAGCGAATGTGCGCGCTCATCGTATCACCTTGCGGGATGTTTGACGCGAGCTTTTCACAAGACACGCGCACATCGCGGGCGGGCCCAAATAGAAGGGTGGCAAGATCAGTGAGATGAATGCCGGTTGCCGTCATGCCGCCCACAGGCGCTTCGGCAGGATTGAGGCGCCAGTTGCTGGCATCAAGACTGACAAACTTGTCATGACTGAAATTGGCTTCAACCTGCAGCAGGCGTCCGAGGCTTCCATTCTGTGCAGCTTCAATCATTGCGGCAACAGGCGGTTCAAACCGGCGCTCATGGCCCATGCCGAGAATGAGGTTTTTGGAAGCGCACGCATTGACTGCTTTTTCGGCGCCTGCCTTGGTGAGAGCCAACGGTTTTTCGCAGAAAATATGTTTGCCCGCAGCGACAGCATGCTCAATTTGCTCAGCGTGCAGCGAATGCGGCGTTGCGAGGATGACCGCTTCAAGGCCGGGATGGTTCAGCGCTTCGCTATCGTTCGCGTAACAGGCAAAGCCATTTGCCTTGGCGAAACCGGCCCCTTCAGGGTTTGGCTCGGCAGCGCAGACGATTTCGATGTCCTGTTTTGCTTTCTGCAAAACAGCAGTCATCTTCTTGCCCCACCAGCCGAGGCCGATCATTGCTACTTTTACTGGTGTCTGTGACGACATGCAGATCGCTCCCCCGACTTATACTGTGACCAAAATTTTCATGTGATTGACGGACCTGTCGAGCAGTGCCTCAAAGCCTTGCTCGACCACGTGGTCCGAACTGATGTTGGCGGTGACAATCTTTTCGATCGGCAGAATGCCAGCTTCCACCATGCGAATGATGCGAGGCCAGCATTGCACAGGGTAGCACCAGGTCGCTTCGAGCGTGATGTCCTTCAGCGCCCACAGCATCGCATCGATGCTGGCAGGTTTCATGTGCAATCCCGTTTGTACAACGCGGCCCTGACGGCGCACGGCGTCAGCGCAGGTGTTGAGGCTGGCTTCCAATCCGACGCATTCAATAGCCACGTCCACGCCCACGCCTTCTTCGGTCATGTCACGAATTTTCTCCGCCACATTTTCCTTTGTGGGATCAATGACAATCGCGTCAGGCACAAGGTCCGCTGCCATCTTGCGGCGGAAGGCGTTTGGTTCGGACACAAATATCTGCGTTGCGCCAGCGGCTTTGACAGCCAGAAGTGTGAGAGCGCCAATCGGCCCGACACCCGAGACCAAGACTGTCGATCCTGAGGTGACACCGCCACGGTCAGCTGCATACACGGCAACCGCTGCCGGCTCGATCATTGCACCTTGAATGTCACTGACGCCTTTGGGCAGCACGGCAACATTGTAATCATTCACAACGGCAAGCTCACCCATGCCGCCCCAGCCCCAGCTGAGGCCGACGCAGCCCATTTTTTCGCTCAGATGATAAAGTCCGCGGCGACCATAGTAATCATCGCGCGGGGATATGAGCGGCTGAATGGAAACGCGGTCGCCCGCTTTGACATGAGAAACGGAAGATCCGGTATCAACCACGATCGCACTGAACTCGTGACCCAGAATTTGCGGATTGCTGGCACCGGTGTAAATGTGCGGGATCTTCGGCGTGACGATTGGACCTGCAATATATTCATGCAAGTCAGTGCCGCAAATGCCGGTCACCAACGGCTTGATCAACACCTCATTAGAGCCAAGCCTGTTGGAAGGAGCCGGAACATCCTCAACGCGAATGTCTTTCGCTGTGTGAAACCTCACGGCCTTCATGATGCGCACTCCTGGTATTTCATCATATCAACACCATCCCGCCATCAACCATGAAGGTCTGGCCCGTTATGTAGTCTGACCCCGTCGATGCAAGGAACGTCGTTACACCGGTAATGTCGTCCGGTATCGAATACCGGCCAAGCAGAATGGACTGGCTGAATTCATTGATGGCCTGATCCGGCTTCTGTGTGAGGCCCAGGTCCATGAATTCACGATCCAGTTGTTCCCAAAGTTCTGTGCGCACAACACCGGGCGCAAAGGCATTGACTGTGATCTTGTCCGGCGCCAGCGCGCGGGCGGCGGCCTGGGTCAACGCGGCAACAGCGAATTTTGAGGCGCAATAGTGCGCAAAAAGCGGATAACCCTGCTTTGCGGCAATTGAGGCAGTATTGATAATCTTGCCGCCCGTGCCTTGTGCCTTCATCTGGTGGGCGGCTTCCTGCGTGCCAATCAGCACACCAAGGCCATTGACATCCATGATGCGCCGCCAGTCTTCTTCCGTCACGTCCATGAATTGGCACGTCTGGCTGATGCCGGCGTTGTTGAAGATGACATCAAGCCTGCCAAAGGCTTTGACAGTGGCGGCGATCATCGCCTTGGTGCTCTCACGGCTTGACACATCAACCTTCACGGCGATTGCCGATGCGCCAATGGATTTGGCAACTGATCGGGCTGCCTCCTCATTCAAGTCGGCAATGCAGACCTTAGCGCCGTTCCTCGCCAGATCACGCGCAATCTCTGCGCCAATTCCCCGCGCGGCGCCGGTGATGATTATTGATTTGCCTTGCACGCTAGCTGACACATTTGCCTCCATCAAATCCCGAGGCGAAAGTGCAAAGCGTCAGCGACAGTGAGGTCCTTCAAAAAGATCCGCACATGCGCAGGCAAGCCAGGCATTGGCCCAGCCTTGAGAACGTTAAAGAGTATGGCTGCACCAACGATCATGAGTGCATC
This sequence comes from Rhizobiaceae bacterium, assembly GCA_049696015.1. Lineage (GTDB taxonomy): Bacteria > Pseudomonadota > Alphaproteobacteria > Rhizobiales > Rhizobiaceae > JANMEX01. The sequence goes on from JBAVTG010000045.1 coordinate 3,626, forward strand.
CTAGCGGAACAGACTCATTTGAAATTACTGAAAATTCTCATTCTGATAATTTTTTAGGCACCAGCCGCGATTGATTTTGGCATGGTGACCGGCAGTCGGAATCTAAAGTATTTTCAATGACAACTCAGAAAAATCAATCAACAGCGGCATCCAATGATGACATTGGAACGGCGAGACGTCTTGAGCTTTATCGCCTGCAGGTGGAAATCCGCGACTGCGAAAAGCGCGCCTATGATCTTTTTCTTCAGAACCTGATCAAGGGCACAAGTCACCTGTCACTTGGCCAGGAAGCGATCGCCGCCGGCTTCGGTGTAGCCATGCAGAAAGGCGACAAGTCCTTTTGTACCTACCGAGGCCATGCCCACACTTTGGCGCGCGGCGTGCCGATGGAAGGCATGCTGGGCGAATTGATGCTGCGCGATATCGGCCTGATGCGCGGCAAAGGCGGGTCCATGCATCTGACTTCGGTTGAGCATGGCGTGATGGGCTCCTACGCCATCATCGGCGCGCATTTGCCGATCGCCTGCGGCTCCGCCTGGCGGGCGCAGTACCTTGGCGACAAAGATGTTTCTGTGTGTTTCTTCGGCGATGGCACTACGAATATTGGCGCGTTCCATGAAGCTCTGAATTTCGCCGTCATCTGGAAACTGCCAGTGGTGTTTGTCTGCGAGAACAATCTTTACATGGAATACACGCCGATCCATGAAGTCACCGCCGTGCATAATCCGGCTGGTGATCGTGCTTCAGCCTATGGCCTGGAAAAAATCGTCATTGATGGTAACGACGCTGATGTCGTCTATCGCACTGCCAATGCCGCAATCGAAAAAGCCCGCAATGGTGACGGTCCTTCGCTGATCGAATGCCTTACCTATCGCCATTCCGGTCATTCCCGCGCTGATCCTGGAAAATACCGACCTGAAGGCGAACTCGAAAAATGGCTGGAGCGCGACCCGTTGAAAATTTACAAACAGCGTTTGGCCGAGTTTGGCATTTCCGAGGAAGCCGCACGCGCCATCGAAGTTGAAAGCATGCGCAAGGTGGAGGCGGCAACCGAACTTTGCAAAGCCTCGCCGCCTGCTCCTGTCGAGCTGTTGACCGCAGATGTCTATGCGGATGGAGGCTGGGCATGGCGGAACT
>JBAVTG010000046.1:0-7125 GCA_049696015.1 Rhizobiaceae bacterium
CAGCGCATGCTTGCCGGAAATCGCCATCAGCCCGCCATTGCAGAATTTGATCTTCTTCTGGTCTTCGTTGGCATCTTTGTCTTCGATGATCGCAAACAGCCGGTGATCATGCTCGACCAGCCGGCCGTAACCGGCTGGATTTTCGGTGTGAAAGCCCATGACGACCACATCATTGCCGTCTTTCAGTTTAGCCCTTGCCCGCGCCAGCGCCCTTGCATCAATAAGCGGCGTGTCGCCAAACATGACGATCACGTCATCGTAGCCCTGCGCGATCGCTTCCCGCGCCGCCAGAACAGCATGGGCAGTTCCCAGCCGCTCGGTCTGCACATGCACCGTAACTGATTTTGCAAATGGCCGCGCTGCCTCTTCCACCTTGTCCGCGTCGCGACCGACCACCAGCGCCACAGCGCCGACGCCAGCTGCGCTCGCCGCCCGGACGGTGTGCGCCACCATTGGCAATCCGCCAACGGGATGCAGCACTTTTGACAGTGCGGATTTCATCCGTGTGCCTTCTCCGGCGGCAAGGATGACGGCAAGGCAGCTGCGTTCGCTCATGGCAAGTCTCGCAAAATCTGATTCGACAGTTTCAGCGTCAATTAGCCCGAAATTGCTGACTTTTGGTCAACCGATTGTTTGAAGAACAGGAAAAGTTTCCAGAAGCCAATAGGCCATGCGCTGCATTCCGCCGGTCAGGAACAGCAAGCCGGAAATCACCAGGAGGACACCGATCACCGTCTCGACCGTTGCCATCCTGGTCCGGAACCGCCGCGCAAAGGCCATGAATTGCGAAGAAAACAGCGCGGCAAGCACAAATGGAATGCCAAGTCCCGCCGAATAGACCGCCAGAAGCCCTGCCCCTTGCGCCACCGTATCCTGGCCGCCGGCCAATGTCAGGATCGGCCCCAGCACCGGGCCGATGCACGGCGTCCAGCCGAAAGCGAAGGCCAATCCCATCACGTAAGCGCTTAGCGGGTTTTTCGCTGTCTGCTCTGGATTGAACCGCGCCTCGCGCGAAAGCAGCCCGACCTTGAACACGCCGAGAAAATTCAGCCCCATCAGAATGATCACCAAACCGGCAACCTTCGCCAGCACATCCTGCCATTGCCGCAGGAACTGGCCGATACCGGTCGCGCCGGCGCCCAGCATGATAAACACGGTCGAAAATCCGAGCACAAACGCCAACGAAGCAAAGATAAGCGCCTTGCGGCCAGAGGCATCCGCCTTCGCGTCATCGTCAAACTGTTCGAAGCTGACGCCTGCCATGTAGCACAGATATGGCGGCACGAGCGGCAGCACACAGGGCGACAGAAACGAGATTGCGCCTGCGCCGAATGCGCCAAGATAGGAAACATCAATGGCCATGCCTCTTCCTTTACCGGGGCGTCTTGACGCGGGCTTTGATCAAAAGCAAGTCACTCCCGCGTGGTTCGCTTCACAGCGCTTGCAGTCAGGCGGCAGGAATGATCAAAAAGCATCGCAGGAGTTTGCCATGACACTGACCGGATTTCTCGCCTATTGCGCCGCCTTGGCACTTGCCGTCGCCGTGCCCGGCCCCGGCATTGTCGCCATGGTCGCGCGCGGTCTTGGCTCCGGCTTTCGCGCTACATTGCCGTTTACCATCGGCATTGCGCTTGGCGATCTGGTCTATCTGACGGCAGCCGTGCTCGGCCTTGCCTTCATCGCCAAGACATTCGGTGTGGCGTTCATGGTCATCAAGTTCGCCGGCGCTGCGTATCTCTTGTATTTGGCGTTCAGATTCTGGACAGCAGGCGTCGGCTTCGAAAACGTCAATGCGCAGCGGGCTGAAAGTCCGCTCATCGGATTTCTTTCGGGCCTGATGGTTACGTTGGGCAACCCGAAAGTGATGGTGTTCTATCTCGCCCTCCTGCCGGCCATTGTTGACCTTTCGACGGTCACTGTTGCCGATTTTGCTGTGCTTGTGGCGCTGACAACGGCGATCCTGTTCGCCATCCTCCTGCCCTATCTGGCATTGGCCACGCGCACCCGCGCACTGCTTCAGACGCCCAGCGCCCTCAAGCGCATGAGCCGCGTTGCCTCCTGCTTCCTCGGCGCAGCCGCCGTCGCTATCGCCATCCGCGCCTGACATTTCATTTCGGCTATCCGTATGTCTTGGGAATGAAATTCCAATTGCTGGCCATTCCTGCCATGCTCGCCCTCGTATTCCGCCGAGTTGCCGCTAGAGTGTCACCAACCAGTTCATGACGGGAGTGTTTATCATGTCTGCCAAAAAGCCCGGCCGCGGCCGTATCTACAATTCGATCACCGAGACCATTGGCGACACGCCGCTGGTGCGGCTGGACAAGTTTGCAAAGGAAAAAGGCGTCGGCGCCAATCTCTTGGCCAAGCTCGAATTCTTCAATCCGATTGCTTCGGTCAAGGACCGCATCGGCGTTGCAATGATTGAAAGCCTGGAAGCGCAAGGCAAGATCACGCCGGGCAAGACCGTGCTGGTCGAGCCGACCTCTGGCAACACCGGCATCGCGCTCGCCTTCGCTGCTGCTGCCAAGGGTTACCGGCTGATCCTGACCATGCCGGAAACCATGTCGATCGAGCGGCGCAAGATGCTCAAGCTTCTGGGCGCTGAGCTGGTCCTGACAGAAGGCGCCAAAGGCATGAAAGGGGCAATAGCCCGTGCCTCGGAGCTGGCTGCCGAAATCGATGACGCGGTCATCCCGCAGCAGTTTGAAAATCCGGCCAACCCCGACATTCACCGCAAGACAACTGCTGAAGAAATCTGGAACGACACCGATGGCGGCGTCGATATCTTCATATCCGGCATCGGCACCGGCGGCACTATCACTGGCGTCGGCCAGGTGTTGAAAGCCCGCAAAGCCGGACTGCAGGTGATTGCCGTTGAGCCAGAGGCCTCACCGGTCCTGTCCGGCGGCGCGCCAGGCCCACATAAAATCCAGGGCATCGGCGCTGGATTTGCCCCGGCGATTTTGGACACCAAAATCTATGACGAGGTTATTCAGGTCTCCAACGACGATGCGTTCGCCAATGCGCGGCTTGTCGCCCGTCTTGAAGGCGTGCCGGTCGGCATATCGTCAGGAGCAGCGCTGACTGCGGCTATAAAGGTCGGCTCCCGGCCGGAAAACAAGGGAAAGAACATCGTCGTTATCATCCCCTCGTTTGCCGAACGCTATTTGTCGACAGCACTGTTTGACGGGCTGGAGTGAGATCGGCTTTCAAACGATCTGCAGATCAGTGTGGCTAAAAGCCACCCTTTTTTTCATCTTGGCCAATTGAAAATACCAAGCTAGCTTCATTGGATGCAGATCAAACTCCTGTCCGTAAACACTGCAAAGCCCGAGCCGATCAATACCCGGCGCGGCACATCCGGCATTTTCAAACGCCCGCAATCGGGCCCGGTAGCCGTGACGCTGACCGGCCTTGCCGAAGACGCCATAATCGACAAGGCCAACCATGGCGGCGTGGATCAGGCTGTCTACATTTACACGCAGCCGGATTATGATTGGTGGTCAGCAGAACTGGGCAGGCATTGCGAGCCCGGTCTATTTGGCGAGAATCTGACAGTCTCAGGACTCGAGAGCGCCTCTGTCTGCATCGGCGACCGCTACAGGATAGGCGACGTGCTTCTCGAAGTCACCAGCCCGCGCATCCCGTGCAATACATTTGCGCGGCGGATGAAGGACGGCAAATGGGTCAAGCGCTATTATGCCGCGGGGCGACCCGGCATTTACTGCCGCGTTTTACAAGCCGGCTCGGCATCAGCGGGCCAAGTCGTCACCGTCGAGCCATATGCAGGCGAACGCGTCACGCTTGGCGAATTGTTTTCAGCCTACCCCTATGCTGACATTTCCGCCGAAACCCGCACCCGTTACCTCTCGGCGCCCCTGCATCATAAGCTTTTCACCCATTTGAGTGACGCAATCGAGGCTTGGCCAAGGTTATGATTTCGCGGGGCGCATCCAATCTCAATGGAGGCGAAAATGGCCCGCATTTCAAACACCGCAGCGCTTACCTTGTGCCTACTTGCCGCTTCGCCGGCGATTGCGTTCGAGCGCTCGATCACCTTCTGCAATCGCACGAGCGATAACGTCAATGTTGCCATCGCCGCCGATTTTGAAGGCCAGCCGGGAATTACGTCAAAAGGCTGGACGAATACTTCGGCATGTTCGTGCAGGACTGTCCTCAGCGCAAATCTGCGGGCCACCCAATTCTTCCTCTATGTCAAATGGATGGGCACGAGAGGAAACATACTCAACAATGCAAAGGCGTGGATCTGCGTAAAGCATGGCAGCAGGTTTAGCTTCAATGGCCAGAATGACAGTCAAGCCGCGTGCGAAAATGCGGGCGGCTCTTGGGATTTGTATAGATTCTATGACAGCGGCCCCAATGAGACAAAAAAAGTCAGCCTAAGCCGCGCTGGCGACTGCAACCTTATGGGCGACACTTGAGCGCTTAGGCGTTGCCGATCAGCACGCCTGCCGCAAAGACCAGCGCTCCACCGAGCAAGACCTGTGTGGCAGCCCGCAGCCATGGCGTTTCCATAAAGTGGTTCTGGATCCAGGTGATGGCGAACAGTTCGACCACGACAATGACTGCGGCGAGCGAAGTAGCCGTCCAGAAATGCGGTATGAGGTAAGGCAGCGCGTGGCCGAGGCCGCCGATTGCCGTCATGATACCCGAGGCAAAGCCGCGCTTGATCGGCGAACCGCGCCCGGAAATCTTGCCATCATCATGGGCTGCCTCGGTAAAGCCCATTGATATGCCAGCGCCAACGGATGCCGATAATCCGACGAGAAAAGTCGTCCAAGTGTTCTGGGTGGCGAATGCCGTGGCGAAAATCGGCGCTAACGTTGAAACCGACCCGTCCATCAGCCCGGCAAGGCCGGGCTGCACATAGGTCAGTATGAATTGACGGCGTTCGGTCTGCGCTTCTTCTTCCTTGGCATCGCCAGGAACATGTTTGATCCCCAGACGCTTGGCCAGCGACACGTGGCTCTGCTCTGCCAGCGCCAGATCGCCGAGCAGCTTGCGCGTTGATGCATCAGATGAGCGTTGCGCAGCTTCGATATAGAAGCGCTGGGCGCCGCGCTCCATCTGTTCGGCCATGTCGCGGACTTTTTCGATGCCGAGCGGGCGCACCAGCCAATCGGGCTTGCGTTCGAAATAGCCGCGCACATGGTCGCGCCGGATCAGCGGAATGGTCTCGCCAAAGCGCTTACGGTGCGCCTCGATCAGCCGGTTGCGGTGCGAATGCTCCTCCTCGGCCATGTCTTCAAACACTTTGGCCGACTGGGGAAACTGATCGCGCAGGCCATCGGCATAGGCGAGATAGATGCGCGCGTCATCCTCCTCGGAAGAAATCGCCAGCGCCAGCACTTCCTGTTCACTCAAAGTGTCAAAGGATCGTTTGGACGGCCCGAAGAAACGCGAAATCATGGCATTCACCTTTTCTGGAATCGTTCCAAACTAGGGAACAGCACCGGATTGGTCAATGTCAACCAGGGACCCGTCAATCGAGCGTGCGCTTGAACCGCAGCAGCGCAAAACCGCCGAAGATCAGCACGAACAGGACCAAATACGCAGTCTCCTCGGAGATCGCCGGCCAATGCGCACCCTTGAGCATGACAGCGCGGATGATGCGCAGGAAATGGGTCAGCGGGAAAATTTCGCCCAAGGTCTGCGCCCACCCCGGCATGCCGCGGAACGGGAACATGAAACCTGACAGGAGCAGCGAGGGCAGAAAGAAGAAGAAGGTCAGCTGCATGGCCTGCATCTGCGTCTCGGAAACAGTCGAGATCGTGTAGCCGAGGAGCACCAGGGCGAAAACAAACAGCAAAATCACGGACAAGAGCAATGGCAGCGACCCGGCAAACGGCACATGAAAAAGCAACCTGGCCGCCGTGAGCACGACAATCACCTGCACGCCCCCGACCGCCAGATAGGGCAGAACTTTGCCGAGCATGATTTCCAGCGGCGTCGCCGGCATGGCCAGGAGATTTTCCATCGTGCCACGCTCGGTCTCACGCGTCAGCGCCATGGCTGTCATCATCACCATGGTCATCTGCAAAATCACACCAAGCAATCCGGGCACGATGTTGTATTGCGATATGCCTTCGGGATTATAGCGCCTGTGGACGACGACATCGAGCGCGCCGGCATTGCCTGCCGCCGTCTTGTAGTCGACACCGCGCTCGCGGTTGAGTGCCGTTGCAGCCACTGATCCCAGCGTCGAAATGGCGCCGGATGCCACCGACGGGTCGGTCGCGTCGGCTTCGATCAACATCTGCGGATGGTCATTGGCGAGAATCCGGCGCGCGAAATCGGAAGGAATCGTCACGACAAAAGACACATCGCCCCTGGCGATCAGCATTTCGGCCTCCGTCGCCGTAACGGCCACATGATCGAAACGGTAGTATCCGGTCTTTTCCAGCGCTGAAACGATGGCACGGGAGAACCGGTCGTGGCTGACTGCAACCAGCGCGGACGGCAGACCCTTTGGATCATTGTTGATGGCGAACCCAAACAGCACAAGCTGCATCAGCGGCACGCCCAGCATCATGGCGAACGTCACCCGGTCACGCCGCATCTGGATGAATTCCTTGGCGAGCATGGCCAAAAGGCGCGTCAGCGAGAACCACTTCATGCCATATTGTCCCTGGAAGCGCCCATGAGCTGGATGAAGACATCCTCAAGGCTTGTTTCGCCACGCGACGCCGTGATTTCGTGCGTTCTGGCCACGTTGCGCACGCTCGCTTGCAGCGCCACGCCATCGGCGCCCACCACATGGAGCGTGTTGCCAAACGGTGCGACCTGCTCGACGCCGGGCATCTGCCGAAGCGCTTGCGCTACCGGCCCCAAGTTGGCGCCGGAGACATAATAGGTCGTCAGGTTCGCGCCGGCGACCACTTCGGGGACTGTGCCGCGGGCCAGCAGTTTTCCGTAGGATATATAATTGATCCGGTGGCAGCGCTCCGCTTCGTCCATGTAATGGGTCGAAACCAAGACCGTCAGCCCATCCGCGGCCAGCAGATGGATTTCGTCCCAAAACTCGCGGCGGGCTTTCGGGTCAACGCCCGCCGTCGGCTCGTCCAGCAGCAGCAGCTTGGGGTGGTGCATGATCGAGGCCGCCAG
>JBAVTG010000047.1:0-21448 GCA_049696015.1 Rhizobiaceae bacterium
AACCCGGCGGGCGGCTGTGCACAGTGGTGTTCTCAAGCCCCGAGAATAACCCGTGCCTAACGATACTCATGTCAACCGCCCTGAAACATGCCGGATTGCCGCCCGCTGACCCTTACCGGGCGGGCACGCTGATGAGTCTGGGCAAGCCTGGACATCTTGAGTCGGCGTTTGCGAGCGTTGGTTTCAGGAATTGCGTCACCACCCGCGTGAGCGCACCGTTCCGCCTGCCTTCTGCCCAGGCCTATCTCAACTTCGTGCGCTCCTCTGCAGCTCCCGTCATTCAGATTTTGGGCCGCCTTGATGACGAGGCACAAAGGAATGCATGGGCTGAAATCGAAGACCGGCTTGCGGCATTTAACGACGCTTCGTGCTGGTCCGGTCCCAATGAATTGTTGCTCACAAGTGGCGTGAAGTGACGCTTATGCCCTCATACAGCATCGCGTCGAAATTCAACCTGAGAGCTCGAACAATGAACAGCGGTGCGCAGATGGCGAATTGGCAGAAGGCGGGGATCGGCATTCCATTCTATCGCGCGATCGCCGCAAACTATGACCGGCTGCATGCCAGGTTCCTGCGAATGGCCGGCTCCGGCGGGCAGAGTGCCTTTGAAGGCGCCGTCCTTGCCCTGATCAATCCGGGAATGGATGTTCTTGATGCGGCATGCGGTACAGGTGCGTTTGCATCGCGGCTTACGGCGCAAACAGGTGCCGGCATTCGGTTGACCCTTTTGGACGGATGTCCCGAGATGCTACGTCAGGCGCCGGAAAACGTGTCGGCAAGAATTCTGGGACATTTGGAAAACCTGCCCTTCGCCGCTTGCTCTTTTGACATTGTGTGCTGCTCCTGGGGCATAGAAACCACCGAACAACCTGCCCGCACAATACGCGAGCTTATGCGCGTCGTGCGGCCCGGCGGGCACCTGTGTTTCGTTGCCTGTGCCGATGTCCGCTCCCCGGGCTTTGGCGGCCGCATTATAAAGCGCGCCATGCTTCTGCGGCAGACCGGGCGATTTCTCGAACCGATCATTCTCGAAGAATTCGCGCGGGAACCGGAAAACGAATTCGCCCGCAGTATTCCATGCCGCGGGCCGGCGGTGGCTATGGTGGTAAAGAAGGCGGCATGCCCGCAGGCATGAAACCCGCCACTAAAGGGGTGCTCCCAATTTCTTGAGGAGTTCGCCGGCAGCCCGCAGTTCGCACTGACTGCTTTTGCCATGCGCTTTGCGCAAGCCCGAAATCCATGATATGCGCGCCGCTGTGCTGAATTCAGCGCCGCACAAGCCGGGAACGGCAGAAATCGGTGCAAGAAGATCAAAGTCGGGCAGTGTGCGCAATGCAAACTGCAACTAGGCTCTTGATAACAAGGTTTGATGCCGCTAACCAAGCGGAGAAACAGGAAGAATTGAGGATTCCGACATGAGCGACGTTGCAGACCGCGTGAAGAAGATTGTGATCGAGCACCTCGGCGTTGACGCCGGCAAGGTGTCCGAAGCTGCGAGCTTTATCGATGACCTTGGCGCGGACTCGCTCGACACAGTCGAACTTGTCATGGCGTTCGAAGAAGAATTCAGCGTCGAAATCCCGGACGATGCGGCAGAGACGATTTTGACGGTTGGCGACGCCGTCAAGTTCATTGAAAAAGCCCAGGCCTGATCCAATAGTGTAGAAAAGATGTCCGGCAGGCTGAAACCAGCGTGCCGGGCATTTTCATATCCGGGAGGAAGTTCGGATGCGCAGAGTTGTCGTCACCGGTATTGGCATGGTCACCCCGCTGGGGTCGACCGCCCCGGTTACCTGGTCAAATTTGATAGCCGGCAAGAATGGCGCGGGCAAAATCGAGAATTTTGACGTATCCGACATTGCCTGCCAGATCGCCTGCCAGATCAAGCGCGGCGATGGTTCGGATGGTACCTTCAATCCTGACTCGGCGATGGAGCCGAAAGAGCAGCGTAAAGTTGATGATTTCATCATCTATGCAATGGCTGCGGCGGACGAGGCGCTGGCGGACGCCAACTGGCATCCGAAAAGTTACGAAGACCAAACCCGCACTGGCGTCCTGATCGGTTCAGGCATCGGCGGCATTGAAGGCATTGTCGAGGCTGGCTACACGCTGCGTGACAAGGGACCGCGCAGGGTCTCGCCGTTCTTTATTCCCGGACGATTGATCAACCTCGCCTCCGGGCAGGTTTCCATCAAGCATGGTTTGAAAGGCCCGAACCATTCTGTGGTGACCGCCTGTTCGACGGGCGCGCACGCCATTGGCGATGCTTCGCGGCTCATTATGCTCGGCGACGCTGATTTGATGGTCGCGGGCGGCACCGAATCGCCGATCGGGCGCATGTCGCTGGCCGGTTTTGCAGCCTGCCGCGCGTTGTGCACAGCTTATAACGACGAACCGCAGCGCGCTTCGCGCCCTTATGATAAGGACCGGGACGGCTTTGTCATGGGCGAGGGCGCTGGCATTGTGGTGCTCGAAGAGTATGAGCATGCCAAAGCGCGCGGCGCTAAAATCTATGCCGAGGTGGTCGGCTATGGCCTGTCGGGCGATGCCTATCACATCACTGCGCCGTCAGAGGATGGCGATGGCGCCTTCCGTTGCATGACTGCAGCTTTGAAGCGCGCAGGTGTTTCGCCGGGCGACCTCGACTATGTCAACGCGCACGGCACATCGACCATGGCGGACACAATCGAATTGGGCGCTGTCGAGCGGCTGATGGGCAATGAGGCGTCGCGCTTGACGATGTCTTCGACCAAATCTGCGACCGGTCACCTGCTTGGCGCTGCCGGTGCGATCGAGGCGATTTTTTCACTGCTTGCAATTCGTGACGGCGTGGTTCCGCCGACACTTAACCTGGATAATCCGGAGCGCGAGACGGTCATCGATCTGGTGCCGCATGTTGCAAAGAAGAAGCGTGTGGATATCGCCCTGTCGAATTCTTTCGGATTTGGCGGCACCAATGCGTCACTCGTTTTGCGCCGCGTTCAGTGATGCGGGCGTCAACTCGCCTTTTTGCCACATTCGGCAATAGTGTTTGCACGACGAACTTGAACTGTGATCAAGTGAGGGCCGCGTGACTATAGAGAGCGAAAATGCGGGCGGCGCTTTTGGCAACCGCGTAAACAGTGAAATTAGCCAGCAAACGGCACGCCCGATTGTGCCAAAATCTGCGAACGAGGTGTTGCGAGCCGAGCCCGGCGTGCCGCCGCCAAAGCGTTCGCGCAAGGCGCGAAGCCAGACTGTCGTATTTTTGAATTTCATAATGTCGATATTGGTGATGATTGCCATTGGCGCCGGGCTTGCCGCCTATTTTGGCAAAAGGCAGTTTGATGCGCCGGGGCCCACGGCCGATGTCGCGACATTTGTGGTCAAACGCGGCTCGGGCGTGGCCGAAGTGGCAAGTCAGCTTGAAAACCGCAACCTGATTTCCGATGCCCGCATTTTCCGATATGGCGCCAAGGTGCTTAAACTGGAAAGCGCGCTGAAGGCGGGTGAATATGAGTTCAAGGCCGGCGCATCCATGCGTGACATCCTTGCGTCTCTCTCAAGCGGAAAGTCAGTGCTGCATTCCCTGACGATCCCCGAGGGTCTAACCGTGATGCAAATACTGGCGCGGATCGGCGAAAATGAAGTCCTCGCTGGCGATATGCCGGCAGAGGTTCCTGCAGAGGGATCATTGCTCGCTGATACACAGCGGTTTTCGCGGGGCACGACACGTGCCGAAATCATCCAAAAGCTGATGAATGACCAGAAAAAACTGGTTGAGGATATTTGGGCCCGCCGCCAGCCGAATCTTCCGGTCAAGGATATCAACGAATTTGTGACCCTCGCGTCGATTGTTGAGAAAGAAACCGGCAAAGCCGATGAGCGGCCGCGGGTGGCTGGCGTGTTCATCAACCGGTTGAACAAGGGCATGCGCCTGCAGTCCGACCCGACGATCATTTACGGCATCTATGGCGGGCGCGGCAAACCGGCTGATGTGCCGATCCGCAAGTCCGATCTGGAAAAGCAGACGCCGTACAACACCTACCAGATTGACGGCTTGCCGCCGACGCCGATTGCCAATCCGGGCAAGGATGCGCTTGAGGCTGTCGCCAACCCGTCGCAAACCGAAGACCTGTTCTTCGTTGCCGATGGCACAGGCGGCCATGTCTTTGCTGCTACGCTTGAAGAGCATAACGAAAACGTGGTCCGTTGGCGCAAAGTCGAGGCCAAAGCTGCGGAAGATGCCAAGAAGGCACAGGATGCCGGCGCAGCAGCGCCTGCTGAACCTGCAACCGCGCCCGTACAATAGGCTGGCATTGGATGGCCATTGAAAGCATGACGGGGTTTGCCCGGCACGAGCAGCCGGCGCCCGGGGGCGGGCGGCTGGTGTGCGAAATCCGCTCGGTCAACGGCAAATCACTGGATGTGCGATTCAAACTGCCTAATGGTCAGGACCGGCTTGAACCGCAACTGCGGCAACTGGTTCAAGCCAAAATTGCACGCGGCAATCTGCAAATTTCGCTGTCGCATGATGGGCAGCCTTTGCCCGAGAATTTGCAGATCAATCATGGTTTAGTCGAACAGATATTGACGCTCGCCGCATCGCTGAAAGACCGCCATGGCCTGGACATGCCGAGCGTTGGCGAGCTCTTGTCGGTCCGTGGGGTTCTTGACAATACGGCCTCTGAAGATTCGGCAGAACTGGAAGTTCCCGCTTTGGCCGTTGTGTCTGAGGCATGTGATGAACTGAAGCGTTTTCGCGCCCGCGAAGGCGAAGCCATTAAAGCCTTGCTCAAGGGCCAGGTCGCTTCCATCGAAAGTCTTGCAGCCCGGGCGTTTGCCGATCCTTCACGGTCTGCGGAGATGATCCGCGAGCGGCTTGCTGGCCAGGTTCGGCTCCTGATCGATTCTGTTCAGGGATTTGACGAAACCAGATTGACAGCAGAGGCGGCGCTTCTTGCCACCAAGGCCGATATTCGCGAGGAACTCGACCGGTTGAACGGGCATGTCGCGGTGGCGCGTCAACTGCTTGAGGGTGAAGGCCCGGTCGGGCGCAAGCTCGATTTTCTGGCACAGGAATTTAACCGCGAGGCAAATACCCTGTGTTCAAAATCAAATGCTGCCTCAATCACGGCTATCGGGCTTGAGTTGAAAACGGTAGTCGATCAGTTTCGCGAGCAGGTACAGAATCTGGAGTAGAAGACCATGGAAAGTGGCTCCAAAGACAAGGGTGTGGCGCGGCGCGGATTGATGCTGGTGCTGTCCTCGCCCTCGGGCGCCGGAAAATCGACAATTGCCCGGACATTGCTGGAGCAGGATCCGGACCTCTCACTTTCGGTGAGTGTGACAACCCGGGCGCGCCGCGGCAGCGAAATTGACGGTTTGCACTATCATTTTGCCTCCAAGAAGGAGTTCGAACGGCTGCGCGATGCCGATCTGCTTTTGGAGTGGGCCGAAGTCCATGGCAATTTCTACGCAACACCGCGCGAGCCGGCCGAGCTTGCCATGGCGTCCGGCCGTGACATGCTGTTTGACATAGACTGGCAAGGGGCATTGCAGCTCCAGGAAAGGATGCGCGCCGATATCGTCTCAATCTTCATATTGCCGCCGTCCATGGCTGAACTGCAAACCCGCCTGCAGCGCCGCGCAGAAGATGCGCCCGATGTCATCGCCAGACGGCTCAAAAACGCCAAGGTCGAAATCGAGCATTGGCGCGAGTACGACTATGTTGTCATCAACGATGATCTTAATCAGGCGTATGCGTCGATCGTTTCGATTGTTGCGGCTGAGCGCTTGCGCCGTGACCGGCGGCCGGGGCTTTTTGATTTTGTCACCGGATTGTTGGCCGAGAAATTGGACTAGATCAGCCGGGCCAGTTCAACGAATTCCGTAACTGACAAGGTCTCGGCGCGCCGTGTACCCTCGATCCCGGCTTTTTCCAGCAGCGCTTCGCCGCCAAGCGGTTTCAGGCTCTGCCGCAGCATCTTCCGGCGCTGGCCAAAAGCGGTTTTGGTGACCAATTCGAGTTTGGGCTGGCTGACCTGCAGCGGATTTGGCTTGGGTGTGATGTGCACAACCGATGACGTCACTTTTGGCGCGGGCGTAAAGGCTTGTGGCGATACATCAAACATCAATTCGGCATCCGTGCGCCAACCGCACAATACGCCTAATCGTCCATAATGATTGTCGCCCGCATTGGCGACGATGCGCTGGGCAACCTCTTTCTGAAACATCAGTGTCAGCGATTGCCATGCGGGAGGCCAATCCGGCGCTGTTATCCATTTTACCAAGAGTTCGGTGCCAATATTGTACGGAAGGTTGGCGACGATCCTTGGCCGTCCAAGCTTTGCCGCCAAAGCTGGAATGTCAATTTGCAGCGCGTCTTCGGCAAGGATATTCAGCTTGCCCGGATAGTGTGCCGCGACCTCTTCCAGCGCTGCGATGCAACGGTCATCGCGCTCGATGGCTGTGACCGATTTTGCGCCATTCATCAGCAAGGCGCGGGTAAGGCCGCCTGGACCCGGCCCGATTTCGATGACATCAATACCTGTCAACGGCCCTGAAGCCCTGGCGATCCTGGATGTCAGATTGAGATCGAGCAAAAAGTTCTGGCCGAGCGATTTCTTGGGCGCCAGACCAAACCGCTCGATCACGTCGCGCAATGGCGGCAATCCGTCGATGCTGGTCATGCGCTGCGTCCCGCCATCTGCGCTGCCATGCGCAAAGCGGCAATCAGGCTGTCTGGCCGCGCTGTTCCGGTTCCGGCGATCGCAAACGCTGTGCCATGGTCAGGTGATGTGCGGATGAAGGGCAGGCCGAGCGTGACATTGACGGCATCGTCAAATCCCAACGCTTTTGCCGGGATCAGTGCCTGATCATGGTACATGCAAAGTGCAACGTCATAAGACTGCCGGGCCGAGGCATGAAACATTGTGTCGGCGGGCAGGGGGCCGAAAGCGTTGATTCCTAACGCTTTGAGCTGATCGACCGCCGGGCGAATAAGTGCATCGTCTTCAGACCCGAGCGCGCCACCTTCGCCTGCGTGCGGATTAAGGCCCGCTATGGCTAGACGCGGGTTTTCAATTCCAAACCGGGTTTTGAGATCAAGGGCGGTGATCTTCCCGGTTGCGACAATCAGGTCTGTGGTCAATTGCGATGGCACATCCTTGAGCGGGATATGGATGGTCACTGGCACGGTCCGCAGCAACGGTCCGGCGAGCATCATGACCGGCAACAAGGGCGGTTTACCCTTGGGAGCGGCAAGCTCGGCGAGAAATTCCGTGTGGCCCGGGAAACGGAATCCGGCATCGTACAGCGGCTTTTTGGCAATCGGGCAAGTGACAATGGCGGCTGTTTTCCCGGACATCGTCAACTCTACGGCAGACGCAATAGCCTCGATTGTGCCTGCCGCATTGTCCAGCGACGGTGTTCCCGGCTGTTCGATGTGCCGGTTCTTCAGCGGGAGAATGGGCAGTCCTTGATCAAAAATGCTTAGCGCGCGATCAGGCGTTGTCTCTTCAATGCGGATATCAAACCCAAGGCGTCGAGCCCGCAGGCGGATCTGTTCAGGGTCGGCCAGAAGCGCGAAAGCTGGCAATGACAGCCGCTTCCGGTTGGCAAAAGCCATGAGTGCAACGTCAGGTCCAATCCCGGACGGATCACCAACGGTCAGGGCAAGCAGCATGCCTTCGGCCTATTTGCGGACAATGTTGGCTTTGTCGCGCAATTCCTTGAGGTATTTGTCGGCCAATCCTTCGCCGCCTTTGCCGCCAAGTTCTTCGGCCTGAAGAGTAAGGGCTGCCGCTTTGTCATCGGACACTTCGCGCGAGCGGCAGATGCCGATGAATTCAACGCCTTTTTCCGTCTCTCTGATGCCTGTCGCGCCGCCTGCCTGAGTCTTCTTGATCATGTCGGCCCATTCAGGCGGCAATTCCGGCGCCAGGAATCGACCGAGGTCGCGCACCGTCACATCTTTGAGGCCGGTTGCGAACTGGCGCGTGGATTCGCATCCGTTGAACCGGGCGCGCATCGCTGTCGCCTCTTTTTTGCGCTGCCCCATGATCTGGCCGCGCTTGGCTGCGGGAACAACGAAAATGACCTGCTGCAGCATGTATTCGGTGGCGCTGGGTTTGCTGCCGCCCTTTTCAAGCATCTTGCGAACGGCTTCCTGCTCCGTCATTTTGCCGGTCGCGCGGAACCTGGCGCCAACAGCCTGTCCCCAGCCCATCTGCAGCCGTATGTATTCCTTGAAGTGTTTTGCCGTCACACCGGACTTGTTGAGAATTTCTTCCAACTGCGCGGGCTTCAACTTGTTCTGGGATGCAAAATTCGCAAATGCTTCATTGACCGCCTTGTCAGGAATCGACAGGCCGATGCGTCGCATCTCGGCCTTTTTCAACGCTTCATCGATAAGTTCCTCAAGCGCAATGGAAGCCAAATTGCCCTTTTTGCGCTGCAATTTCAAAAATGCTGTGCGCTGCGACACATCAAGTGTCGTGATCGGAACTTTGTTGACGGTTACCTTGATGTTGGATGCTTGGACGGACGCCACAAAGCCGCCGCCCATGGGGAGTTGGGTTCCCAGCGCCAAACCCACGGCGAGGGCAATCGAGGCTGCCTTGAGACTTGTTTTCATCATGTTCATGTCCAGTCTGTCCGACCTATTAGATACAACGGCCACTCCACTGCGTTCCGTATCCGGCAAAACCAAGGCAGCAGCAAGTCCGATCCTATTGGGGTATGCCCTGGTTTGTGCCGAAATCGCCCAGCGTCCTGAACGACAGATAGAAACCGATTGACCGCTTCGGGTCGTCCAATGTCGTCAGCGTCCTGGTTTCCGAATAAGTCAGAGAGTAAGACGTGCAGCTGTCGTCATAGCCAAATCCGACTGACATTGAAGGTGTATACTTGTTTTCAATGTCATAGGTTGCAGAACCGAATGCGCGCCAGTTTTCCTTGAATTTCAGACTTGCCGCGCCGCTGATTTCATGGCGGTCGACCGTAAAGCCATAGTTTGGCTGGGCTTGGATATAGGCGTAGCGAAGCGACGCCGAAATGGGTTGGCCGGCGTAGGCAAGCTCGGCCTCGCCTCGCCGCACTTCGAATGTCTTCTCATCAAAGCGCCCGCGGGCCGCGAGTGACCACCCGGTGGACGTGCCCAAGCCAGCAGCGGCGACAAAATCCGACACGTCGCTTTCCAGGCCGGAATAGGCGCCGACAGAGACAAGATCGGGCGAAGCGAAAGAATTGACACCGGACAAGTGATAAGATTGTCCAATCAGGGCATTGGCAGTCCAGCCATTGGCAAACGTGCCTGAATAGCGCAGCGCCAAATTGGCACGCGTTCCACCCTCGATGCGGTCCCAGCCCGAAAACTTGTCGCGCTCGAGCAGGTTGCCAGCGTCGAACACGAAGCTTTGCGCGTCTTCGTTTGGCAGCTGGCCGGCAAACCGTTCATTGGTGCGGGCAAAGATCTGGGCAATCGGCTCCAGAATGTGACTTGACGATGTGGTCGAGAACAGGATCGGCCAACGCACGTCCAGGCCGGCTGTTGCCATGCTGCGGAAGGCCTCCGCACGCACTATGCCTGCCGGGTCGTTGATGTCGGTTAAATCGCCGTCGCCCCGCAAGACAAGGATCGGCGAGACCGCAATTCCACCTGGAATTGTAATTCTGCGTTTCCACTCTGCTTCCATCGAGATACGGTTGGACGAACCTTCCCCGCCATAGATGTTTGAGACATAGTTTGTGTTGGCGCCGCCGCGGGAATCCTCGTCCCGCCGGATGGTGCGCGCATTGATGTCGATGTTCAGTTCGCCGCCAATGACCGGGTTTGGCGCGGTCCAGGAATAATCTGCGACACCTGCCCATGGCTGGCGCGAATTGGCTGTGGAAGCGTTCGTATCGTCTTGCACGTTGAAACGGTAGCCGTGCAGATCAAGATAATTCCGTCCTGCAATTCCGGTCAGGTAGATTTCGTTTTTCCGGTAATACTCGTCAAAACCAGCAATCGAGTAGGTTCTGGAGAAATTACGGTCGGTCTGCGCCATGATATCCCAGCCGAATGTCCAGCGGGGATTGATCTGAAACTGGCCTTTTGTTCCAATCATCGCGCGGTTGGGTTCAGCATTGTCGACCGTGCCGAACCGGAATGCTTCAGGTTCGTTTTGACGAATGCCGGCAACTTTCACGGAATACTGGCCCGTCTTCAAACGATGGCGGAACTCGGCTTCGCCCAGAAAACCCTGTTTGGAATAATATGTGCCGTTGAAAAGAAGGTCGTAATTTGGCGCTAGCGCAACATAGAACGGAACAGTGACGCCATAACCCAGCTCGGTTTTGAATCGCACTCCCGGTATCAGAAAGCCGGTCTTGCGCTTGACCGTCGGGTCGGCGATCTCAAATGCAGGCAGGAACGCCAAAGGCAGCCCGAACAACTCAAAACGTCCGCCTTCAAAGCGCACTGTCTTTTTCTGCTGGTTCCAGATGATCTTGCGCGATTTGATTTGCCAGATTGGCGCTTTTTCGGGCCTGTCCTTGCATGGCTCGCATGCCGTATAGACGCCCTGGTTGAACGTCGTGACATTGCCGTCTGTCCGTTCGGCGCTTTCCGCGGCAAATCTTGTGTTGTCAATTGTTTCCACGCGCAGCGCGTTGACGAAACCGTCGCGGAAATCGTCGGTTATATCGATTTTCTCGGCATAGATACGGTTGCCGTCTTTCTCGATAATTTCGACGTTGCCTTCAGCCAGCAACCGGCCGGTCTTCTGGTCGTAAATGACCTTTTTGGCCACCAGCTTGTTGCCGCTGTAATCAATCTGGACATTGCCGGACGCTGTGACGGTTTGCGCATTGTTGTCGTAGATCAGTTCGTCAGCAACCAGCAGCAGCTGGGAATCGGGAGAAACACGCTGCGCGGCGAGATCCTCAACGGTCTGTTCCTGCGCCGCCATTGGTCCGGTCGCAGCAAACAGACAGGCAAGCGCTGTCGCTGCGGCAAGAACGGCCGCCATCGACTTCAATGGCTCTTCGTTTTTCCGAACGCCGCCCAACTAACCGTCCTCTTTGTGCAACAGGAAGGAAACTCCAAACAGGAAGGCCAGCACCACCGGAAGCCACGCCGCCACCACAGGCGAGACAATACCGGCGCCGCCGAACGCCTTGACCAAAACCGTGACGACATAAAGCATGAACCCTGCAAGGATGCCACCCAGAATCATCGCGCCCGACTGGCCGAAACGCACGAATTTCAAAGATACTGTTGCTGCAATCAGAGTCATGACCATCAAAAGCGCGGGCATTGCCAAAATTGAATGATATTGCATGGCAAAGGCATTGGCCTGATAGCCCAGCGCCCGCGCCACCGCAATCTTCTTGGGCAGCTCAAAAAACGGAATCATTTCAGGATTTTGCAGACGTTCCTGCACGAGTTCCGGCGTCAGGTTTGTGACCAATTCCAGTGTCTTGTCCATGATCGGCGCTTGTTCGGGTTTTGTCGTCGACGCGTCGAACAATATCCACTTCTTGGGCTCCAGGACCGCCCTTGCCGCATCGATCCGTGCCGTGATATTGCCGTCGTTTCCGACAATCATGAATACTGGCGCAACAAGTTCCGTGCCACTTTTCAGAACAGATTTTGCACCAATGATCGTTTCGCCTTCCGCATCGGATTGACGCAGCCATGGCACCGAGATGGCGGATGACGATCCTGCGATTTTCACGCCGAATGATTGCTGTGCTTCTTCGGCTGCGGCAAATGTGCGCGACGCGAGCGGATTGATCAAACCAATTGCCAACACACCAAAAAACAGCGCCCCGAGACCTATTGGCATCAGGAACTGCCACGCAGACAGACCGGCTGACCTGGCGATGACCAGTTCATATTTTCTGTTGAGCTGCACCAACAGCGCCATGCTGGCAAACAAGCCAATGAAGGGCAGTGTTTGCTGCAGGATCATCGGCGATTGCAAAGCGGAGACTTTGAGCCCGATTGCCACAGTGTAGCCTGGCAAACCGGAGAACCTGTCATTGACCTGGGTAAAGGTCACAACGAAAATGAGCGAAATGATCCCGAGCAACAGGTAACCGACGGTGCCGAGATAGCGAAGGAACAGGTAGCGCCCGAGGGTCCAGCCAATCATGGACGGGCCTCATTTTCATGCCTGCGAAACCCCGATAAGCGCACGCGCAGGCGATCAAATCCGGATTGGATTTTTGCCGCAAAGCCTGCTGCGAAATCCGTCACCGGTTTGGGCGGCTCAATCGACTTGTTCAGCATTGCCATAGCGGCCGGAATGAGAATTCCCAATAAGGGGACGAGGTAGACAAGCGGCGCAAGACCCTGTGTATTTTCCGCCGCGTCTTCGGCAAATATTCCAGTCCAGCGCAAAACAAAAGCAGCAGCCACAGCGCTGAACATCGCTGTGGCTGCGGGTTCGCGATGTGAACGCACGCGGGCACATGCGCCCGCGCCAATCATCGCAAAAGCCAGCGGATACAGCCATTCAGACAGGCGCCGATGGAGTTCGGTGTTCAGGAGCAGCGGCTGCTTTTGAAAGGTCCTGTCATTGGGGTCCGGAGCCCAAAGATATTGCGTCGTTTGGTCTTTCGGCAAAAGCGTCGGTGTGCCGCCGGCAGTGGTAAACTCCGACAAATCATAGGCATAGGATGAAAAGCGGATGATCGACAACTGCCCATCCTTGACCGCGCGCCTGTGAATTTCTCCATTGCGCATCAACAGCAAATTGACGCCATTCTGTTTCAGAACCGACCCTTCGCGGGCGTAGTAAATCATGTCCAGCGCCGGATCACGAGAATCCGAGACAAAGAGCCCACTCAGGATACCGCCCTCCTTGCGTTCGGCAATCTGCATGAAGACGTTTTTCTCGATCTGCTTGAAACTGCCTTCCTGGATGACCAGCGAAAGAAAATCGGCTCGCGCTTCGGCAACCAGAACCCGTCCGGTTTGTCTGGCATAGGGTTCTACGAAGTTTCCGAAGAAGACAGTCACCAGCGATGCCAGCGCGGCTACAATCATGATTGGCTTGTAGATCATCAATTTTGGCACGCCGGCAGCGTTGACCACGGCCAACTCGGAATCCGTATTCATGGTGTTGAGGGTTTGCGCTGTCGCAATCAACACTGCAAACGGCATAACGATGGGAATGATGGCAGGCAGGATGAGAAGCGACAAATAGAGAAATGAGCTGATCGACTGGCCCGTGTCGGTGACCAAATTGATGCGCGTCAACGCCTGGATAATCCAGACGATTCCCAGGGATGCTGCGGTCGCCCCAGAAAACTGGATGAGGATCCGGCGCAAGATATATCGTTCGAGAACCTTCATCGGTTCGGGTCGACTCCATTTTTGGCCGTGTGCCTGAATGAGTGTCAGCCACAGCAGGCCGCTAGCATGCCACCCCGGATCGATCAAATCTTAGGAGATCTTGGCTAACGTGGGGCGAACAAACTAGGTTTATGGATAATGAACGGATCAGGCTGCTTGCAAATGGCAGTGTTTCCTTCAAAACTCCGTTTCATCGCCTCACAATGGATTCCCCATGTCTTTCATTCCGTCACTTACGTTCGCGAAACCCGGCAAACCGGTAACCGGCCTTGCTTTCATCCTTTCCGCTGCGGACAACAAGATTGCACCTGCGTCAGAAGCAGTTGCCGGTTCATCCTTGGCCAAGGCAATTGCCGCAGCTGATTTCAAGAGCAAGGCAAACACGACGATGGAACTCCTGGTTCCCGCAGGGACGCAAGTCGACCGGCTGGTTGTAGTCGGGGTTGGCAAGCCTGCGGAACTCGATGCCAATGCGTGGATGAAGCTGGGCGGCACCGTCGCTTCGAAGTTGGGCAATGCCAAGTTGGCCACTGTGAATCTTGAGTTGGGCGCCGGCGAGGCGACAGCGGACAACGCGGCCGATTTTGCCCTCGGTTTGCTGATGCGCGCCTATGCGTTCGACAAGTACAAAACCAAGAAAGAGGACAATGGCAAGCCGACGGCCGCTGCCAAAATTTCGATTCAGATTGCCGATCCGGCGGCCGTGAAGAGAAAGTTTGTCTCCAGACAGGCCGCGTTTGACGGCGTATGCCTGGCGCGGGACTTGGTCAACGAGCCCGCAAACATCCTCGGCACACTCGAATTTGCTGCAAAAGCCGCCGCACTGGCATCGCTTGGTGTCAAAGTGTCTACTCTGACCGAGAAAGAAATGAAGAAGCTGGGCATGGGCGCGTTGCTGGGCGTCGCGCAAGGTTCGGTTCGCCCGCCGCGCATGGTTATCATGCGCTGGAACGGCGGCAAAGCCAAAGACAAGCCGATTGCTTTTGTCGGTAAGGGCGTTGTGTTTGACTCCGGCGGCATTTCGATCAAACCGGCAGCGGGCATGGAAGACATGAAGGGCGACATGGGGGGCGCGGCGGCTGTAACGGGCCTGATGCATACGCTTGCGGCGCGCAAGGCGAAGGCCAATGTGATTGGCATTATTGGTCTTGTTGAAAACATGATCGATGCCAATGCGCAGCGGCCGGGCGATATTGTCACGTCCATGTCCGGGCAGACGATCGAAGTGCTGAATACGGATGCCGAAGGGCGTCTCGTGCTTGCCGACGCGCTGCACTATTGCCGCACCAAGTTTGAGCCGAGGTTCATGGTCAATCTGGCAACCTTGACAGGGGCAATCCTTGTGGCACTGGGCAACATCCATGCCGGGCTGTTTTCCAACAACGACGAATTGGCGCAGCGCCTGACGGCAGCGGGCCTTTCGACCGGCGAGCGGCTGTGGCGCATGCCGATGGGGCCGGAGTATGACAAGTTGATCGACACGCCCAATGCTGACATGAAAAACATTGGCGGCCGTTATGGCGGTTCGATC
Organism: Rhizobiaceae bacterium; assembly: GCA_049696015.1. Lineage (GTDB taxonomy): Bacteria > Pseudomonadota > Alphaproteobacteria > Rhizobiales > Rhizobiaceae > JANMEX01. The sequence continues at coordinate 14,859 of JBAVTG010000047.1, forward strand.
ACGGCGGCGCAGTTTCTCCAGCGTTTCGTTGGCGATACTCCGTGGGCGCATCTGGATATTGCAGGCACAGCGATGGGTTCGCCCTCGAACGAAACCAATGCGGGCTGGGCTTCGGGATTTGGGGTGCGCCTGCTCGACCGCCTCGTTGCCGATCACTATGAAAGCTGAATGTGGCTGAAATCCTCTTCTATCACCTGACAGAGTCCCGGCTGGAGGAAGCGCTGCCGGGACTGCTTGAGCGTTCGGTTTCGCGCGGCTGGAATGTTGTTGTGCAATCTGGAACGGAAGAACGGCGCGACGCGCTCGACCAGCATTTGTGGGTCTTTTCCGAGGAGAGTTTTCTTGCGCATGGCTGCGATAACGAGCCGGAGACAAGCGACATTCCAATTATACTGACCACGCTGGAAACCAACCCGAACGCAGCTTCCGTCCGGTTTTTGGTGGATGGCGCGGTGCCGGGTTCGTTGGAGGGCTATGAACGGGCAGTGTTTCTGTTTGACGGCCATGATGAATCCCAGGTCGAGGATGCGCGCGGACATTGGAAGGTTTTGAAAGGGCTGGGGCACGAGCTCACCTATTGGCAGCAGACGCCGGACCGGCGCTGGGAGCGCAAAGCTTAGCGCCGCATGACATTATACCGGGAGTGGGGCGCTGATGCGTAAGATATTTCTATTGTTCATCCTGGCCGGTATGGCCATAGCGTTCGGCTATCCCTGGTACATGTATAATCTGACCGGGGCCGAGATCGGGACTTTCCCGGCCTATCGCCAGAAGACTGGCTTCACCCCGGTTACAGTCACGCTTTCGACCGACCAGACGCCGGTGCGGATATTCGTTGATATGATACCGCTGAAGGGCTGGTATCCCGATCAAGCGCGGACGGCGCTGACGCTGACGGCTTCAACAGGCGGGCGGACGGTTCTGGCCTCGACGCTGAGCTATGTCAGTTCAAGCGGCGAAACCAACAATCCGCAAACTGGCGAGAAAGTCTTCCGTGATCGCGCTGGGGATTTGATCGTGCAGACGCCGGGCGATTACAAATTCATCGTTGGCGAGGGTGATATTGAAACGCTTTCGCTCAAACAAGTCGATCTGGTGTTGCGCGCCGGGGCGCAAGAGGCGGATCCGCGCGCCCAGCCGGCGGGATTTGTCTTGCTGGCGATTGGCGTTTTGGGATTTATCCGCTCATTCCGCCGCCGCCGCGCGGCTGAACCTTCGACTGTTGCACCGCCACCAAAAGAACCGGAAAAGCCAAAATGGGGCCGGGACGCAGGCGGATGAGTAGGTTTGAAAGGAACGCTGTTCAGGCATTCATCTTGGCCTCGTAATCCTCCGACAGTTTCATCCAGTTTTCTTCGGCCATGGCCAAACGGTTTTGCGCTTCGGTGCGGTCTTTGCCGAACTGTTGCATGCGGGCGGGATCATTGCCGGGCTGGGCCATCAGGGTTTCGATGTGTTCAATCTTTTTCTGATGCGATTCGACCAAGGCTTCGGCTTCCTTGATTTTTTTGGCAAGCGGCGCGTATTCAATACGGCGCTGGGCAGCTTGTTTGCGCAATTCGGCCTTGTTGACCATTTTCGGCTGTTCGCGCTTGTCGCGCTGGCCAGTGGTGCCGGAAATTGTGCCGTTCAAAACCATCTGGCGGTATTCATCCATGTCGCCATCGAAGTTTTTCACCGTGCCGTCATGCACCAGCCAGAGGCGATCAACGGTCGATTCCACCAGATGCGGATCATGCGAGATGAGGATGACCGCTCCCGGAAATTCGTTCAGCGCTTCGACCAAGGCTTCGCGGCTGTCGATGTCGAGATGGTTGGTCGGCTCGTCAAGGATGAGCAAATTCGGGCCTTCAAAGGCGGCAAGACCCATGAGAAGCCGGGCTTTTTCGCCGCCGGACAGATCCTTGGCGGGCGTCATCATCTTGGCAGTGGCCAGGCCCATTTGCGCAACCCGGCCGCGGACTTTCGCTTCCGGCGCATCGGGCATCAGGCGGCGGACATGCTCAATCGGGTTTTCGTCCGGGCGCAGATCTTCCATCTGGTGCTGGGCGAAAAACGCGACTTTGAGGCCCGGCGCGGTGGTTGACGAGCCGCCAAAAGCTTTCAACCGGTTGGCGATCAATTTGGCGAAGGTGGATTTGCCGTTGCCGTTGGAGCCGAGCAACGCGATGCGATCATCGGCATCGATGCGCAAATCCATGTGTTTGAGGATCGGTCTGTCTTTTTCATAGCCGGTCGAAACGCCGTGCATGGCAATGATCGGCGAGGCGGCTTCCTTGACCGGGGCAGGGAAGTTGAACGGCGCGACATTGTCTTCGATCGCTACCGAAATCGGCTTCATCTTTTCCAGCATTTTCAGGCGCGACTGCGCCTGCTTGGCCTTGGAGGCTTTGGCGCGGAAACGGGCGACGAAGGCTTCCATGTGGGCGCGTTTGGCCTGCTGTTTGACCTGCGCTTTGCCCTGCAATTCGAGATTTTCGGCGCGCTGGCGCTCGAACTGGTCATAGCCGCCCTTGTAGAAGGTCAGTTTCTGGTTTTCGAGATGGACGATGGAATTGACCGCTTTGTTCAAGAGGTCGCGATCATGGGAGATCATCAAAACCGTGTGCGGATATTTGGCCACATAGGTTTCGAGCCACAAGGTGCCTTCAAGATCGAGATAGTTGGTGGGCTCATCAAGGAGCAGCAAATCGGGCTCGGCAAAGAGGACTGCGGCGAGCGCGACGCGCATGCGCCAGCCGCCGGAAAAGCTGGAAGCCGGACGGGCTTGCGCGGCCGCATCAAAGCCGAGGCCGGACAGGATCGAGCCGGCGCGGGCTTCGGCGGAATGGGCATCTATATCGGCGAGGCGAATGTGAATTTCGGCGATCCGATGCGGATCGGTCGCGGTTTCGGCTTCTTCCATCAGCGTGCGGCGCTCGGTATCGGCCTCGAGCACGATTTCCAGAAGCGACTGTTCGGTGGCGGGGGCTTCCTGTGCGACCTGGCCGATTTTCAGGTTTTTGGGCAGAGAAACCGAGCCGGTTTCCGACGACAAATCGCCCGTGATCGCCTTGAACAGCGTGGTTTTGCCGGTGCCATTGCGCCCGACAAGCCCGGCATGGGTGCCCTGCGGCAGCGTCAGATTGGCGTGATCGAGCAACAGGCGGCCGGCGATGCGAAGGGAAAGTTCGGTGATTTGCAGCATGGCGGGGCTTTTGGCCGAATGGCGGGAGGAAGGCAAGGGGCGAGGCGGGAATCACAGCGCATAGCGCATTGGCTGCCAAATGGCTTTGGCAGAAAACCGGGTTCACGATTTTCGGTTTCGGTCGCGCTCGATTTACGAGGTGTCCGGCGCATTCAACCTGTCCAGCGCCAGACCGTGGCATTCGCGCAGGATATCATCGACCTCATGCAAGGGGCGCTGGCGCTTGCCTGGCGGCGGGCCGGGGCGGATGGGCGACAGGCGCATGGGGCGCATTTGGGCAAGCGCCAGATCGCGCCGCGCCTGCCAGCGGACGAGGCGGCGCGCCTGGCGGGGAAGGTCGTCGAGCGCGCGCATGAGGGCATTGAGGCGAAGGCCAAGAAGATTGGCAGCGACCGGCGCAAGCGAAGAGGGAACCTCGTGGAAACCGAAAGCCGGATCGAAAGGCCCGTGAACCTCGATGAACATCGGCGCGTCGGCGTCCCAAATGGCGTCAGGGTCAAACTGTTTGAGCGGATCGAGCAGCGCAAAAGCCGGCTTGCGCGCAGATCCTTCGCGCGGGGCAAGGCCGACAGGGGCGGCGTGCGGCGCCTGCGGCTGCAAAACCAGCCCATGCGCGGCAAGTGTAATGAGCCGCCGGACAGCGGATTCGGCGGGGCGCAGCACGAGCATCACGGCCGCATAGACATGGCGCGGCAGCGTCGAGAGAGAACCGCCAATTTTCAACCCGGTCAGCGCAAACAACGCTGCAACAATGCGTCTGAGCGCATCGCGGTTGCGGTTGATGGCAAGGGGCCAATCCAATGTGCGGGTTCCTGTTTGGGAACATAACGGGAACAATGTGAATGTGGCGGCGGGGTTTGTCAAGTTGGGGTGGGGAAATTTGCGGTAACTTTCCCTCACCGCTTCGCTATGCGAAGCCCCTCTCCCCAGAGGGTCGAGGCGAAGGCCGAGCCCTGCGGCAGTGTTTAGCAGGGGGCAGTTCAAAGATTTTCCCCACAGGGTCGTCATCCTCAGCCACCGGGCCAAGGATGACGAAACCTCCTGTTGCCGCACCAGAAAATCCATATGCGATTGCCCTGCCCGCAAGGGTGCGATCCTTGCGCCATGCGGAAAATCCGCTTGGGGCGTGATTTACCTCAAAGACAGACATGCGCAGGGTTTCTAGCCTGCAAAGATGCAGTCAAGAGGAGCGCGTCCTTGACCGGGACTCCGGATCGGCAGGCAGAACGCCTGTCAAATCTTGCGCGCGTGAAACATGCCGGCATCGGGATTTCGATCATTGCATTCCCGATCATGCTTTTCCTGGGCTTCGTCGCTCACCCCAATATCCTGAGCTTCGACATGGTCGCCGGACTCGATCCTTGGGTGGCGGAATGGCGCGGCAACAATCTGTTCCACTTTGGCCATTTGCTGGTCATGTTCGCCGTGCCATTGATCATTTTTGCAACCTTCCGCTTCATGTCGATTTTGAACGGTTCCGGCGCCTGGTATGGCTTGATTGGCGGCGTTCTCAGCGTATTCGGCGCCTTCATGCTGGCGGTGGACAAGGGCGCGCTGACCCTGACACTGACGGCATTGCAGACCATACCTGACCCGGAATTTGCCGGAATCAGACCTGCGCTACAGGCGTTTCAAGATCGCGCCGGCCTTCTGTGGATAACGTGGTCCTATGCTTTGCTGCCGGTGGGAACCATCGTGCAGACGATTGGATTGGCTCGCGAAAAAATCGTTACGAAATGGCAGGCAAGTCTCATCATTGCCGGGCTCGCGCTTCTGCTCAATCCGGACATCGAAATCATCAGCTCGACGGGAGCATTGTTGATGTGTTTCGGATTCTGGCCTTTGGGACTGCAAGAATTGAAGGGGCAGCTCGGCAGCTCGTCCTGATAAGGGCATGGCGCTTAGGTCAACCCTGATATTGAGCCGAACTTCCGCTCTTCTTTCGCTCGCTAAAGATAGGTCAAATCCATCACCAGCGCAGGTTTGCCAAAACCGGTGATCAGCGCGGATGCCTGCCGTTTGTGGCGGGTTTGGCGGTTGAATGACAGCTATGTGAAGTGCGGGCAGTTTCAACAGGGCGGATTGTCAAGGGCCTGCCGATTGAAGCGGCTGCATCAGATGGGCGACGGCGCCGGTCGGGTCTGTAACTGCGCAGACGCGGCCCACGCCGGGCACATCATGCGGCGGCACGACCACTCTGCCCCCTAGCGCCAGCGTCTTGGCCGCGCACTCATCAACATTTTCGACGGCGAAATATGCGTGCCAGAAAGAACCGGTACTTTGGGTTTCCGGGGTCGGGTTCATCATGCCTGCCACATCGCTCTCGTTGAGCTGGAAAAGTGTATAGGTTCCAAAACCCCCGGCGTCGACTTCCCGCCTTGTCCAGCCAAAAAGGCCGCAAAAGAAATCGCCGCTGGATTTCTGGTCCGCGGTGACGAGTTCGTGCCAAACAAATGGATTGGGGCTGGGCATGGGATCTCGCCGCAAACGACACACGTTTGCAATCATAGACCGGCGCAAAGGCTAGCGCAAATTGGCTAACAGCTGCCGCCGGCGCAGCGGCACCGACGTTGAATTCTCAGGCGAACCGCCGCCCTTCCTTGCTTCTTTGAAAATAGATTAGATCCATTTGCGGAGCCTCTTCGCCAAACGCCGTCAAGATCGCGCTGGCTTGGCCGCGGTGGTGGGTCTGGTGGTTGAAGAAATGGGCTAAGGCGGGCGCGAGGCGTTGGCTGATGGTGCGCAGGTCGGTGACTGTGGTGTAGGTGAAACGGCCGGTGAAGGCTTCGGGGCGGAGGTCGTTGATCCAGGCGGTGACGCGCGCGTCTTCGGCCTCGCGGGCGATGCCGAGCAAGGCACGGTCGTCATAGAGGATGGTGTCGAGTTTGGCGGGGGCGTCGCCATCGCCGGTGAAGCGCTTCATCCAGATGCGGTCGGCGACGAGGATGTGGTTGAGCGTGCCATGGAGCGATTTGAACGGCGCGCCGCGATCGAGCCGGTAGTCTTCGTCGGGCAGCTTTGCGGCGGCGGCATAGAGGACGCTGTTGGCCCAGGCATTATAGGCGGCGAACATGGTGAAGTGGGATTTCATGGCGGTGCCTTTTGTTGTCGGCGGTTTAGCGGGAGATTTGGGCAAAAGCGAGTGGCGGGTTGGCGCGGTTGGTTCTTTCGCCCCGCCGTTTGAAGGGAATAGGAAAGCCGCGTTTTCTGACTGCGCCGAAAAACGACCCACCGCCGTCGCTTGCACGGCGTGCCAGCTAACCATTGCATGCCACTCTCGCGCTTCGGATTCGGTGGAGGCTTGGCGGTGCGGGCAGGGGGGACGAGTGCGGCGGGCAAGCGCCGGGCGCTGGTGTTTGCCTCGCTCTATACGCTGGAATCGACCATCCGCGCGCTGGTGGCC
>JBAVTG010000048.1:0-50538 GCA_049696015.1 Rhizobiaceae bacterium
CGCAGCCCGCACCTTCGACGCACTCATCGAAGCCATCGGGGATATCTGCAATCTATACGAACCAACCGAATGCCAGAACTACTTCAAGGCAACTGGATATGGATCAGATTAATGGCGCGACGCTCTAGCATCTGAAAGGCCGAAAATCCGCTTTATGCGGCACCCCTCGCCGGGACCAATCGATCCCGCGTCCCGCCGATTGCGGCGCTATGCTGACGCTCCTGCGGTTGCCCTGTTAACCGGTCTGCGGGGCTGGTAGACTGGCCTCCGGCTCCCGGATGCTGTCCTTTGAGGCTGCGGACATCCGGAAACCTCCGCTTTGTGACCCAATCTGCGAAATGGCCGACACCTTTGGTGCGGCCTGGCAGGCCTTCGGCCGGGCGTGAAATTCTTTTTGCCGAGGTTGGGGAGCCATGCTAGATTTGGACCATGAAAAAGGTTCAACAGTCCCCCCAGAGCAAAGCAGGCAGGCTTACCAGCAGCCGAGCTGAGAAAATTGCTGCGGTCGAGGGCATGCGCCTCTCCCCGCGTATGGCGCGGATTCTGAAGGACGCCGCCAGCAAGAACCTGAGCGCCGATGAGAGCCGCGCCCTCATTAGAGCCCAGTTTTCCGCCAAGAAATCCGCCTAACTGTGGTCTACACATCCGAGCAAGATCCACTGTGCTATCCCGGCACGACTGTTTTGCGGAATAAGCTGGATATTCAGGACCAGGCCGAGCTTGATGAATATGAGGTTGCGGTGTTCCTTACCCGCGCCGACGAGCCATGGCCTAAAGGCAATTTTGATTATGCCCACTACAAGGCCCTGCATTTTCAACTGTTTCAGGACGTTTACGACTGGGCAGGCCAGGTGCGGACGATCCGGATTGGCAAGGGCTCAAACTGGTTCTGCTATCCCGAATATATCGACGGCGAGATGGCCAAGATTTTTGAGGGCTTGCATAAGGACCAGCTGCTAACCGGGCTTCCTGCTGAGGAGTTTGCGCGCAAGAGCGCGCATATTTTGGCTGAAATCAATGCCGTTCACCCGTTCCGCGAAGGTAATGGGCGGACCCAGCTGGCCTTTTTGGCCATGCTTGCCGAACACAATGGCCTGCCGTTCAATGCCGATATTCTTGAGCGCGAGCGCGTTATCCAAGCCATGATTGACAGCTTTTCGGGGGCCGAAGCCCCACTTTCTCAGTTGATTCAAGAAATTGTCTTGCCCACAAACGGTCCCGTTGCTGCAAATTGACTGTAACGAAAAAATGCAGTTGCCGCGCACCTTCATACTATGCAGATCAGCCAGTTGGGCTACAACCTGCATAACACTATAACCCGACTGGAAAATCCATGAACGCCGTAGAGATCGAAGAAGCCATATCTGCGCTTGCGGAAAAGCCGTTCGATCCGGTCGAGTTCCCCTATGCGTTCTTGGAGGCCTTTGGCCGTAAAGACGTGACGCTTAAGCGGTTGCGCACCGGGGATATGAACAAATCAGATATGGGCGGCGTGCTTCAGCGCGACAACATCCACATTGCCGTGGCAGCACCTGGGGCGGTTGGCGAAACGATGGACGCCTTACGGTCAAGCCCGGCCACGACCCGCTGGAAAGCCAAGTTCATCGTCGCGACCGACGGCGACTCTTTTGAGGCCGAGGAACTCGGAACAGCGGAAGCGCCGATTGTCTGCGACTACCCGAGCTTTCCCGACCATTTTGGCTTTTTTCTGCCTTTGGCAGGGATCTCGACCGTCAAGCAGATCCGCGAGAGTGCCTTTGATATCAAGGCCACGGGCCGCCTCAACCGGCTTTATGTCGAACTGTTGAAGGATAACCCGGCCTGGGACACCGAGGCCCGCCGCGAGGATATGAACCATTTCATGGCCCGCTTGATTTTCTGCTTTTTTGCTGAGGACACCGGGATTTTTACCGGCAAAGCCCTGTTTACCGAGACCGTGACCGCGATGAGCGCCAAGGAAGGGGTCACGCACGAGGTGATATCGACAATCTTTGCAGCGATGAACACCAAAGGCGAGGAACGAGCTGCAAAGAAGCTACCCCGCTGGATTAACGACTTCCCTTACGTGAATGGCGGCTTATTTTCGGGTAGCACCGAAGTGCCACGTTTTAGCAAGATTGCGCGGTCCTATCTGCTGAACGTCGGCGCGTTAGAATGGAAGAAGATCAACCCGGATATTTTCGGGTCGATGATCCAGGCCGTCGCCGATGATGAGGAGCGTGGTGCTTTGGGCATGCACTACACCAGTGTGCCGAACATCCTGAAGGTGCTCAACCCGCTCTTTTTGGACGATTTGCGCGAGAAGCTCGATGAAGCGGGAGATAATGCCCGCAAGCTGTTGAATCTGCGCAATCGCATGGCTCGTATCAGGGTGTTTGACCCAGCTTGTGGTTCTGGGAACTTCCTGGTCATAGCCTACCGGGAAATGCGAGCCATTGAGGCCGAGATCAATCAGCGTCGTGGTGAGACCGAGCGGGCAACGGATATCCCGAAGACCAACTTTCGTGGCATCGAGCTACGAAATTTCCCTGCTGAAATTGCTCGCTTGGCGCTTATCATTGCCGAATATCAGGCCGATGTGCAGTATCGCGGACCGAAAATGGCTTTGGCTGAGTTTTTGCCGCTAGACGCTGAAAATTGGATCACCTGCGACAATGCCTTGCGCGTCGATTGGTTGAGTATCTGCCCGCCCACAGGCACGGGGGTGAAGTTCAAGGGCGATGATTTGTTCTCAACTCCGTTGGAGCAGGCACAGATCGACTTCGAGAATGAAGGAGGTGAGACGTTTATCTGCGGAAATCCTCCTTATAAGGGCAGCAAATGGCAGACTGCTGGCCAGAAGGATGACCTGAAGCAAATCTTCGATCATCGTACCGACAGTTGGAAGTCACTCGATTACGTTGCGGGTTGGTTTATGAAAGCCGCAGATTACGCCATGCATACGGGGGCTGCTAGCGCTTTCGTGTCCACCAACAGCATTTGCCAAGGCCAGCAGGTGCACACTCTATGGCCATTAATCTTCAGAGCTGATCGCACTATTCACTTCGCTTACACCTCATTCCAATGGGCGAACCTTGCGAGCCACAACGCCGGAGTTACGGTGGTGATTGTGGGGTTGAGTGCGCCAAGCGCTAGGCCGCGCAAGCTGTACACAGTAGAAGCTGGCGGCGCTACTGTAACTCGGGTGTGTAATAATATTAACGCTTATTTGGTGCCAGGGCGTGATGTAGAAGTACAAAAGGTGACTGTACCAATTTGTGACCTGACAGTCATGGTTTATGGAAATGTTGAGAAAGCTGGCGGTTACTTGTCTTTGACAACAGACGAGAGGGCGGCTTTAGACCTTGCTCCAGAGCAAGACGAAAAGTTTGTTCGGCGGTTTTATGGTTCTGAAGAATTTATCCACTCCAAATCGCGGTTTTGTTTGTGGATCGAGGACGAGCATCTCAAAGAAGCGACGGCCATTCCCACGATTGCGGCGCGGATTGAGGGAGTACGGCGAATGCGTTCAGCCAGTATAGCGGCGGCAACACGCGCCAAAGCTTCAGTTTCCCACAAGTTTTGGATAATTCTAGGCGTACCAAAGAGACATACCATTGTCGTCCCAGGCGTGAGTTCGGAAAATCGACCTTATTTGCCCGTCGGCCTTTTAGGGGCCGACGCTATTCTCTCGAATAGGAACTTCGCCCTCTACGACGCCCCCCTCTGGAACATGGCGCTGATCGCCTCGCGCCTACACTGGGTATGGATCGGCACTGTTTGCGTGCGAATGCGCACCGATTTTTCGTACTCAAATACCCTTGGCTGGAATACCTTCCCCGTCCCAACTCTGACCGAAAAGAACAAGGCCGACCTGACGCGTTGCGCCGAGGATATCCTATTGGCGCGCGAGTCCCATTTCCCGGCGACGATTGCCGACCTTTATGATCCAGAGACAATGCCAGCCGACTTGCGCGCAGCCCACGAGCGCAACGACGAGGTGCTGGAGCGTATCTATATAGGCCGCCGGTTTAAGAACGATACCGAGCGGCTGGAGAAACTGTTTGAGCTTTATACGAAGATGACGGCTGCCCCGGGAGCCAAGAGCAAAACAACGAAAGTCAGGGGATCCGCATGAGCCGTCCGATCACACACGTTCCTTCTGTTTCAGTATCCTATGCCCGTAACGGTAGTTCGACCGCCGCCAATGAGCTGGGCATGCGCCCGATGCAAGAACGCGCCTATGAGAAGCGTGGCGAGCAGTATCTGCTGATTAAATCCCCGCCTGCATCCGGCAAGAGCCGCGCCCTGATGTTTATCGCGCTCGACAAGCTTGAGAACCAGGGCGTGAAGCAGGCAATCATTGTGGTACCTGAAAAGTCGATTGGTTCGAGCTTTGCCGACGAGAAGCTGACTGCGCAAGGCTTTTGGGCCGACTGGGTGGTCACCCCCAAATGGAACCTTTGCAACGCCCCAGGCGATGACAACGGCGGCAAGGTCAACTCGGTGCAGGCGTTCTTGAACGGCGCCGATAAGGTTCTGGTATGCACCCATGCCACGTTCCGCTTTGCGGTCGATAAGTTTGGCGTGGAGGCCTTTGACGACAGGCTGATTGCAATCGACGAGTTTCACCACGTTTCCGCCAATCCCGACAATAAACTTGGCCTGTATTTGGGTCAGTTTATGGCGCGCGACCGCGCCCATATCATTGCGATGACCGGATCATATTTCCGGGGCGACGCCGTGGCAGTGATGTCGCCTGACGACGAAGCTAAGTTCGATACCGTCACCTATACCTATTATGAGCAGCTGAACGGCTACTTGCACCTTAAGCACTTGGAAATTGGCTATTTCTTTTATGGCGGTTCCTATGTGGACGACATCTTGAAGGTGCTGGACCCGGCAGAGAAGACCATTCTGCACATTCCGAACGTGAACTCTCGCGAGACACCGGCTGACAAGAACACCCAAGTGGACGAGATCATGCGCGCCCTTGGCGATTGGGAGGGCACTGACCCGAAGACCGGCTTTCAACTGGTGAAGACTCCAGACGGTCGCAAGCTGCGCATTGCTGACCTGGTGAACGATGATGCCGCCAAACGCGAACGCGTTTCCGCTGCGTTGAAAGACCCGGCGCAGAAGCACAACCGCGATCACGTTGATATCATTATTGCCCTGGGCATGGCCAAGGAAGGCTTTGACTGGATTTGGTGCGAGCATGCCCTGACCGTTGGTTATCGGTCCAGCCTGACCGAGATTGTGCAGATTATTGGCCGGGCCACTCGTGATGCCCCAGGCAAACTGCGCGCCCGGTTCACCAACTTGATTGCCGAGCCCGATGCCAGTGAACAGGCTGTGACCGAGGCCGTGAACGACACTTTGAAGGCTATCGCCGCCAGCCTGTTGATGGAACAGGTGCTGGCCCCTCGCTTTGAGTTTACGCCAAAGAACCCAGGCGCAGGCCCAGCGCCAGGGTTCGATTATGGCGAAGGCGGATATCAGCCGGACCAATGCAATGTCGGATTCAACGAAGAAACAGGCAAAATCCGCATTGAAATAAAAGGCCTGGCGCAGCCCAAGAGTGTAGAAGCGACAAGAATATGCCAGCAGGACTTGAATGAGGTGATTGCCGCCTTCGTTCAAGACAAGCCAACCATTGAGCGGGGTTTATTCGACCCCGAAGTGGTCTCCGAGGAGCTGACCCAGCTGCGCATGGGCAAAATCATCAAGGAGCGCTACCCGGAGCTTGGCGACGAAGACCAGGAGGCCATCCGCCAGCATGCCGTTGCCGCCATCAATCTGACCCAGAAAGCCAAAGAAGTGATTGCTGGGATCGGCAGCACTGAAGCCACCAACACCGCCTTTGTGGACGGCGTGCGCAAATACGCCATAGACGTGCGGGGGCTGGATATTGACTTGATCGACCAAATCAACCCCTTTGGGGTAGCTTATGCGATCCTGGCCAAGACCATGAGCGAGGACAGCTTACGCCAGGTTCAGGCGATCATTAACGCCAAACGGGTGACCCTGAGTGTCGAGGAAGCCCGCGACCTGGCAAAACGCGCGCTGAAGTTCAAGCAAGAGAAGGGCCGTGCCCCATCCATCACCGCTGCTGACGCCTGGGAAAAGCGCATGGCCGAAGGTGTGGCCTTCATGCAGAGAATGCGCACGGAGGCCGCCCGTGGCTAAGACATTCACCGATGAAGATGCAGCTCTGCTGGACGAGCTGGGCATTGAAGAGGAAAGCAAGCCTTCCGGTGGGCGCAGCGCCAAGGAAGAGCGGATTATTGCCGGATTTGAAGAGATCCAACGGTTTGTCGAGACGAACGGCCGAGCGCCGCAGCACGGCGAAGGGCGTGATATATTCGAACGGCTTTACGCGGTCCGTTTGGACCGTTTGCGAGAGCAGGCCGAATGCCGTGCCATTCTGGAGCCCCTGGACACTCAGGGCCTGCTTACGGGTGAAGCACAGGCCGCGCTAGGTCCGAACCCAGACGACTTAGACGACGATGAACTTTTGGCCGCACTTGGCGATGAGCCGGTCGCAACTGACCTTACCGAGTTGCGCCATGTTCGGTCCGCAAGTGAAAAGCGCGAGGCCGAGGAAATTGCCAATCGGCAGAAATGTGAGGACTTCGATCAATTTAAGCCTCTGTTTGAGAAAATGCAGCGTGAACTTAAGGACGGCGTGCGGATATCGCAGCAGTTCCGTAAAGATGCCGGATTCTTGAAGGCCGACATCACCAAGGGCAATTTCTTCATTCTTGGCGGCCAGACCGCCTACGTGGCAGACGTTGGCGAGCCCATTAAGGCCCCGAACGGCGAATCCGATGCCCGGCTGAGGGTAATCTATTCAAATGGCACAGAGAGCAATCTGCTTCTGCGTTCCTTACAGCGCGCCCTTTACAAGGACGAGGCGGGGCGACGGATTTCAGAGCCGTCAGCCGGGCCTCTGTTTGGCGATGAGTTAGATGAGGACGACCAGGCCAGCGGGACAATCTATGTGCTGCGCAGCAAGTCAGACCACCCACTAGTTGCGGCCAACCGCGAGCTTGTTCACAAAATCGGTGTGACGAGCGGCAGCGTGGAAAAGCGCATTGCCGGCGCTAACCAGCAAACGACCTTTCTTTTGGCCGACGTTGAGGTCGTGGCAACCTACCAACTATTCAATATCAGCCGGGCGAAACTGGAGAACCTGATCCATCGAGTGTTCGGCCCTGCCCGCCTTGATATTGAGATCATGGACCGCCTGGGGCGGCCTATTACGCCACGTGAGTGGTTCTTGGTGCCGTTGTTTGTCATCGATGAAGCGGTACAACGGATCAAAGATGGTTCGATCTTGAATTATGCTTACAACCCTCACAAAGTACTAATCGAGCAGATCAAATAGCAATCCAATAAGTGGCAGCCACCCAAAATGAAAATTAAAAGCTATACAACTAAACGGGCTTGGCTCGATCAAATGCCCCCTGTTAATCCTCAGGCTGAAGGAGCAGAAATTGAGGGGAAGCAGCCCGATATAGCACTTGAGGAAATCAACCGAGTACTTTCGGACGTTATCAGAGCGCACAAACTTATTGTCCTGACAGGCTTGGGTACATCGCTCTGCGTGAAGAATCCTGCCGGGCAAAACAAAGCGCCGACGATGCGAGACCTATGGAATGCCGTAAAGCATGAATATGAGCAGCCAGGGGACGCTGCTCGCCCTACATGGAATGAAGTTCTAGAGATCGCACGACAACCCGAAAACAATGAAAATATTGAAGAATTGCTCTCACGCTGTAAGTCGGCCGAGGGCTTTGAGAATGGTGATCGACAAACCAAGATTCTGCGCTTCATTTCAGATGCGGAACGCGTAATCAGAACGAAAGTCGATTTTCTGGACCAAAGCGAGCCTTTGGATCTCCACGAAGTTTTCCTTAGGAAATTAGGACGGAGATCTAACCGTCGGGAGCGGCTCAAACTCTTCACGACAAATTATGACCGGTGTTTCGAGCACGCCGCACAACGCACGGGCTTCGTGGTGATGGACGGGTTTACCTTGGCACAGCCGGCCATTTTTGAGCCGATGCATTTCTCTTACGACGTAGTACGCCGTGGTCACAATGCGGACACACCAGATTATATTGAGAACCTATTCCAGCTATATAAAATTCATGGATCAATCGATTGGGAAATTAATGAACAAACCAAGCAGATTGTTCGAAATGCGAAAACAGAAAAACCACTGCTCATATATCCCCGGAATTCAAAGTATGAGTTGGCCTTTGCCCAGCCGTATCTGGAGATGATTTCGTCTTTTCAATCAGCACTACGAGGTAGCGATACAGCGGTTTTAATTGTTGGATTCGGGTTCAACGATAATCATTTAGCAGAACCAATCCTTGCCGCTATCGAGACAAACCTATCTCTCAAAGTAGTAGTCGTCTCGCCAGGAATCGAAGCTCAATCTGCCACAAACCCCCATTTAAAGAAGATTGCAGGCCTAATCGACCGAGGTGACGCGCGCTTGGCGTTGCTAGCTGCGTCATTTGAGGAACTTGTTCCGATCATTCCCGACATCGCCGCCCAAACAGACCTCGAGCGGCATATCGAGAGAGTCCGAGCAGTTCGGGAGCGCTAATCATGGCTTTGCCTACCGCCGCATTTGAAGCCGGTCGATATGTTGGCTCCGTCGTTTACGTGGAGCCTGCTGTTGTGAAGCTAAATCTGCCTCATGGTACCACTTCCGTAGCACCGTCTTATTCGGGCCATCGGGTTGGTCGAGGAGAGGTGGGGGAATTCGTCGTTATTGAGGGAGAGACGCAGGGCATTCTCGGTCGAATAACTCAAATTCGACTTTTGGACGGGGATAGACTGACCGTCGAACCAGCACGCAAATCCGAAGCTATTTCGGCCAATCCAATTGGCAGCGTCCAACTACTTCTCTCAGTCGATTTAGCGACCGGTAAAATCTCGCAGGGGATTCCAGAACACCCCCGCATTGGGCAATATGCATACGCAGCGCACCCTGACCTTTTGAAGCACGTAGTAGAACAAAACGGTGGCGACGCGACTAAATTCGTTGATCTGGCCCATTTGCCTCAGTCCCCGACAACTAAGATATCCTTTCCGCCAGGTGCTATTTTCGGGCGGCATTGCGCTGTTCTCGGGACCACGGGCGGCGGCAAAAGCTGGACGTTGGCCCGGTTGCTTGGTGAGGTAGCCAGACACCGAGGAAAGGCGATTTTGTTCGACCCAAGTGGGGAATTCCGCACCTTGAACGAACGGGTCTGTCACGTGTGTTTAGGAGGGCGACCAAGAGCGGATGGAGACGATCGAGTCTTTGTAGGTTTCCCACATAAGCACTTGTCGGAGAGCGATCTCTTCGCAATGTTTCAGCCAAGCGGAGGTTCCCAATCTCCGAAGCTGCGCGAAGCATTACAAAGTCTAAAGCTGCTTCATCTGGCACCAGAACTCGGCACAAACGGCCTACTTATCAAGGCGCAGCAGGTCAAAGCGCCGGTCGTCCATAGACAGAGGGAACATGCAGCCGCAATCCGTGAGCCCAGTGCAGCTTATGATATCACGAAGCTTGCGGACCAAATTTACGAGGAGTGTGTCTACCCCACTGGTGGAACTGCGCAGGCTCCAAATCCAGCGATCTGGGGGGCACCGGACGTTAACGGTCGTGGCTACTGTACAACGTTGGTCAGCCGGATAAGCGTGATGGTTCATTCTGAAGAGATGGCAGCCATATTCGCACCTGGAGCGTTGAATGACCTCACCAATGTAATCCAGGATTTCCTTTTAAATGATCAACTCAGTATCCTCCGTGTTTCCATGGAGGATCTACCTTTTGAACACCATACGCGTGAGCTCGCTGCGAACGCACTTGGGCACTACCTGATTAAGTTAGCTCGACGCGGCTTATTTAAGAACAAACCACTGATCGTAGCATTGGATGAGGCTCACCAATTCTTGAACAAATCCATCGGCGACGAATTCAACCGTGTACGCCTAGAGTCTTTTGGCCTGATTGCTAAAGAAGGCAGAAAATATGGACTCCACGCACTTCTTGCAACCCAGCGCCCCCGAGACATACCAGAAGATGTTCTCAGTCAAATGGGGATGTTTATCGTTCACCGGCTGATCAACGAGAAAGACCGTCAGATCGTCGAGCAGGCTTGCGGCAATCTTGACGCGTCGGCCGCATCTTTCCTCCCTGTTCTTGGACAGGGGGAGGCGCTGGTGATTGGCTTGGACACTCCAATGACCATGCCCGTGCAAATCCTAAGGCCTATAAATCCACCAGATTCAACTCCGGCAGCAATTTGGACGTAGAGAGGGTGTTGCTATTTCCGAATGTGCTTAATTCAAGATTTTTTGGGACGGGGTCTCCCATAGAGTTTATTGGCAGGCGGCAAATTCAACAGGGCGAAGGCGGTTCGCGATGGTGATCGATGACAACTTGATTTCGCTCCATATAGGCGAGGAAACACTTAGGACGGAAGCGTTGCGGCGAATTTCGGGAAAGCCACTACTACTACTGCATTTTGAGGTAACTGCCGCCGCTATGGACTTGCTCGACGTCTTCCGACAGTACCCTACCAACGACGAGGATACGAAGGTCAAGCAAGCGCTAGGGATTCGGCTATTCAACGCCCACGCGGCCGCAATCAAGTTGATGCTCTCCGGCTATTATCAGAATGCCACCATGGTTCTTAGGGATGTTTTGGAGACGATTTTTCTAGCCGACTATTTCAGGACATCCCCCGCCGAGGTTGAACGATGGCGGATGGCCGACAAAAAAACCCTTTTGCGAGATTTTAAACCTGCAATCATCCGGGGCAAGCTTGATGCCCGCGATGGTGTAACCACGAAAAAGCGCGGTGATGCATATGCGTTGTTTTCAGGGTTGGCAGGCCATGCTTCTATGGAAGGCTTTGCTATGCTGCGCCCATTGGGAAAAGACATGCACACCGGCCCATTCCTCGACAATTCCGCATTAGAGGCGGTTGCCGCCGAGATGGGCAAATTGTCCGTTCAGGTCGGAGAGATATTCAGCGCCTTTACCCCACTCGATTGGGGTTTAGGCCGAGACACGGCCGCTGCGTTTGCGCCTCTCAAGATGAAATGGCTAAAGGCTACGGGCTTTATAAAGTAACAGACCACCGACTTGGCAACCGTTTCATAAATCAAGAATTATGCGCGCATCTTTTGCGCGTGCATTCCCAAAGGGTTGGGACGCGCGTAAATCACGAAAGTAATGCGCCGCCTCATCGAATATGCCCGCGTCAGCACGACCAGAAAGACACTCGAGGTCAAACAGGCGAAAACTTGATGGCGGTAATTACCTGGAGTGAATGAAACGACTGGAATAGCCCTTGCATCAGCGGGGGCTTTTCTTTGCCGCACATGGCACGGTCATGGCTTGTAACGTGAGATCATCAAGACAGTCCGCCCTTCGGGCGAACCGTCTTGAGCGGAAACAAACCCAAGGGCGTAGCCAGTCCCGTGTTGCCCAGTTTCGCTGTGCCGCTATGCTAACACTCCTATGGGTCCGCTGTTAACCTTGGTTTTGTCTGGCGTGTTGTCCCGCCACATCGCCGGCGGCTTTGTCCAATATTTCGGACGCCGGCTCGGGCCTCCTAAAGACGCCACTTGTTTGCGAGAAGCGGGGATGAGAGGGCGCTGCCCGCTACTCCCCGGCAAGCAGAAAATCGGACTCCCCATCTTTCGCGCCCTCGCGGCAGGTCAGATGGGCGATCTCCATAGGGGTGTGGGCGATGGCGGCAGAGCGGCCAAACTGGACGCTTATACGCGGTCTGCCGTTTACCCCATGAGAAACAGTGCTTGGTCAGGCAACTCGTTGAGCAGATCCGTCAGATCATCAGCGCTTATCAGCACCAAATCGTGCTTTTTAGTAGTTTGTAATATGTTCCGCAGCGACAGTTGCGGACCAACTGGAAAGCCCTTTAACATCAGTCTCCCCTTGCCCGGCGCCACGTTTTCTGCTGCGGTTAACGTTAAGACCAAGCCCGATTTATTGCGCACCTCAAATACCGCGTCCTCTATCTCCACTGCTCTGATAATGTGCAGGATCTGCATTTTACATTCCCATCTGATCTTGCTTGTTTCTCTCGTAGTGCCGAAAAGGCATGAGCCTGCTCGTGCCTTCCGAGGCGTCGCCGGCGAGACCGGGGTAGCAAGTGCAAGCTGAAAATCGGGCGGGTGGTGCGGGCGCAGGCTTGCCGAGCCACGGTCCCCTATTTTCCGCTTGCGCGCGCGGGGGCGGTGCCCCTAGGCCGCTTTGTCAGGCCTGAAGGCGTCGAAGGTTTTGTGGTGTTGCTCTCCGACTAGTCGCCACCCGTCGTTCTGTTGCCCGCTCCAATTTCTAGTGAAACAGTCATTCCAATAGCCAAATGATAAAACCGTTGATTGAGGACGAAAGCACGATAGGATACGAAGTCCAGCGAAACGAAACGAAATCAGAGCCTGTACGGGTATGATTAAGAACGGAAAATTATTTTTACCTCCGCCAGGAGACGGGACGGATTTCAAAGAACTTTTTAGCAAAATAGCCGCAGCTGGTGCGGGTCGGCCCTTGGGCAAAGATGGATTTCCTGCGGGCCCATGGACGCCCGAGCTTCTTGCAGACGCGATCTCACAGATTGATGCCAACCGAATTGGGGTCGATCTGCGAACGGTTCAGCTTTGGTTTCAGGTGAACGACAAGGGAATTAGCACTGCCAACATGCGTTGGTTGGCAAGGGTTTTAGGGTGCGATGACCAGGTGGCAACCAGCGAATGGCAAATGGAGCTTAGTCAGGCGCATTTTCGGTTAACGGCCACGAGACAAGAAGGGAAGAAGGCGGGAATCAGCGTTGCGCCGGGGGGTCCAGATACGGCACAGAGTGCAATCGTTGATGATGAAACAGAGCCCCCACCAGAGCTGGCACGGGAAACTGACGCCAACGACCCGAGGCGGCGTTTCAGCTTGGCAAGCAGATCGGAAGCGCTTTTTAGCCGCGGATCTCCCTTGAATTTACCGGCGTCGGTGTTTGCGGGTGCAACCGCTCTTGCGTATCTGTCTTACATTACGGGGATTCATAACGCTACTTACACTCGGGCGGATGGCCTCGTTAAGCAGGTTGGGTTTTTCTGGGCGCCGAATTGGACAGTCCTCTTCATGGTGTTTTTACCACTGTTTTTGGCGTTCGTGATAGATTTGCTGGCCTATTGGAAATATGAAGGGCGCCTAAAGCTGGTCGTACAGGGCGATCGAATGGAAAGCGACGTTGCCTGGGCGCGCAACGTAGAAGCGTCCGCGTCTACCTATTGGGCGGTTTTTATAATTTGTGTGTTTTTCGCAGGTCTTTTCCAGTGGATCGGCGTGCGTTTGATCCCCTTGTTGCAAGGCGGTGGCAACGAAGCGCCGGATTGGGGATTTTTGGCGATTGTGCGCCCCGAGGTCATATCGGTTCCGATGGCAATCGTGTTCACAGGGCTGGCTTTCCTCTACATGTGCCTGAGTTTTTATCTGTTCTTCGCAGGCCTCATTTTGCTTCATACGGTAGTCGATGATCTATGGAAAATTAGAGAGGCATCCAAGAATCAGCCCGAGGCGGAATTTCAACACGAGGTCAAAGAAATCGGCATCAGGGTGATGTGCGGTATTTTTCGGTGCACTGTTTTGGGGGTATTAATCGCCATTTGCATGAAGGCCCAAGGCTCTTACCTGAAATCGAATGGCGAGAATATCTTCGCTTGGTTGGCCGACGATATGAATTCAGCCTTTTATGAGAGCGCAGATGTCAAAAAAAGCTTCAGTTTTAGACCGTCAACCAACTTCAGCAGCCTTATTATTGCTTTTTCGGCTTGTTTTGTTTTTCTCTACGGCTCCATCCGCTTGGGTATCGGCAGCCGGTTTCATATGCCGTTGTGGAAGATGTCGGCGGTCATAGCGTTGCTTTTTGCCAGCTACTTGATGATCGGCGCATTTGACGGCTTTTCGATCCTTCTGAGCATTGCGGTGCTGCTCGCGATATACGGCCTAATTGATCCAGGATTTAGGCGATGGCAAGCGAGTGAGTCAGGGAGCGATCACAGTGTATCATAGTTGGCTTGATCGTTGGGATGAGCGGCGGGCGCAGCGCGGTGAGGAAGCGAAGAAAACAACCGATTTCATCCTTGACGCCGACCGCGCCTTTCCAGGCGAGAAGAAAATAAAAAGTATCGAGGAGTTTTGTGTCCTTGCAGACCAGACCGTGGCTGATCCAGCATTTTTCGATGAGCCGAGCCGGAGCGATCAGGGTTTTGAAAGGCAAGACGGGTGGCTCAAATTTCCTTCGGACATTTCTACTGACGTCGAAGAAAACAATGTAGTTCTGGCAAAAATCACAGAAAGCGGGTCGTTCGATCAGGCGATGGTGATTTTTCACCAATGGAATGCAGGCGCCCGGAATCGACAGATTGCCAACTTTTTCTCGCAGCGCGGCATCACGGTTGTCGAGATTGCCATGCCTTATCACTTTGAGCGCAGCCGTCCCGGCTCCGTGTACGCAGATTATATGCTTAGCGCTAATGTCGGTCGAACGATCCAGTCTGTGAGACAGGCGGTATGGGATGGGCGAAAACTCATTCGTTGGTTGAAGAACCTAGGCTATCGAGAGATTTCGGTTCTCGGTATGAGCTTGGGTTCCTGGGTCGCAGGGTTGATCGCTGCGCACGACTTGGCCGTGTCAAAGGCCTCGTTGTTTCTGACGGCGGGGAGCCTGGCGGATATGGTTTGGACGGGTCGCGCCACCCGGTCAATACGTGACAGCCTTGAGCCGATGATTGGGCTGACCGATCTCAGACGGGTCTGGGGTCCACTTAACATGGAAAATTATGCGCATCGTTTGGCACGGCCTGATCTCGATCTTCACGTTGTGTTGGCCAAGAGAGACAAGGTGGTTCTGCCCGAACTATCGGAGAGGTTCATGCAGAGGCTGAAGGACACAGGCGCAAAGCCAAATATATTGAGACTAAACTGTGGGCACTATTCGCTCGCTAAACCGCCCTACATTCTGTTGGCCGGCTTGAGCTTGAAGCGGTTTATGTCGTGAGCTGGCAAGACCGGGGTAGCAAGTGCAGCCGAAAATTGGGCGAGTGGTGCGGGCGCAGGCTTGCCGAGTTTCGGCCCCTATTTTCAGCTTGCGCGCGCGGGGGCGGTGCCCCTAGCCCCTTTTCCAAAGATTCGAAGCGTCGATTGTTGTGGAATTTGTTCCTATTATGTTCTAACGCGGCTTATGGGCCGATCAACGCAGATTTACGAACTCATTCCAAAGTGGAGCGCGACGCTCGGCGGTCTCAAAGACAGCGACGCCATCGTGCGGGCGCATTGCCGCAAATGCAGCAGCACGTTCAAAGTCGATGTCGGATTGTTGATTTCACATTTCGGCAAAAACTATTCGCTCTATGACAGGACGAGCTCGTGCCGGATCTATAGCTGCGACGGAGAAAGCTTTTTCCTCGCCTCGCCCGGCGGCGGCACGCCGCTGCGACCGCTGATAACCAAACGGAATGCTGGCTAAGGCCTCTCGCCTATTTCTTGGTGTGAATGATGCGGCCGGTATATTTCGGGCGTTCAGGAGCGCCGTGCGTAAAGTCGTTGCGGCGCCAAGGTTCCCAGGAGCAGCTGGCTTTCGTGACGTCGGGTTTGGAAAGCGCGAGCTTGGCCATGCCGTCGCTGACCATTTGAAAACTCTCCGACTTCATGCCGTCAGCGGCGAAAGAGACTTCCAAGACGGACACAATGTCCGCCATGCGGTGATCGTCGCTCGTCATCGAGATGCAGGCGAGCTCGCGCACATGGGCGTTGATGATCTTTTCGTAGATGTCCGGCTTGTAGACGTGCAGCATGCCCTCCTGCATGATGAATTGCAGCCGGTCCGACATGCTCAGCGAATATTGGTCGACCAAGCCAATCTCGCGCATCATCGGCTGTTTGGTCTTTTCCACTTTGTCCCACAGGCGGTTGCCGTCGCTGTCAGTGTCATCCAGCCCCATCGGCAGGTCATGCGCCGGTGCTGCGGGTGCCGGCAGAAGGGCGAGAGCTGTCAGAACGAAAAGCTGGTGGATTTTCACAGATCAGTCTTTCTGCCGATGTGAAGCGTGAGCGTCCGGCGCAATCAGGAAACAGATGAAAATATGTAATATCACTCCAAGTTGAGCTTTGCTACGTCATGCCGGCCGGTTTTGCACAAGCACGCACCTTGGGGCACATCATTGTTGGGCGATCCGCTGCGCGGCCAGGCTCTACTCGGCGCGCCTCGCCAAGCCAATGAATTGTCTTGTCCCTTGCGGGTCACGATCCTTATCGCATCCTCTAAAACGGCTTGGGCGCATTGCCAATATGTAATCAGTATGGCATCCTCGCACAGCGGTGATTTTATAAATGATTTGCACAGTTTACGCCGCGTGTTCGGTTTGCAGAACGACCGGCTTGCATTGAACCAATAGGCGATCATGCGGCTGCGGTTCGGCGCGGGCAGAATAGTTTCCGCCAAAAGCCAAGAATCAGATACGTGTCTGATCTTGAAACGACCAAGGAGAAGCATCGGCAAGAGCTGAAAAGGCAAAACCGCCACCCGTTTGCAGCGGAGGCGGTTTTTGAAAAAGGGTAAGCCCTAGAAGAGCTTCACCCTCTCACAGTCTGAAATGCCTGTCAACGGGAAACGATGCGTTTTTCGTGACGGCGAAGCTTTGCCCATCCTTGCCGGAATCCAGCTGCGTCAGCCTCTGTGCATGACGCAGATGGCGAGCGCCGCCAAACCCCGAATCGGGTTAGGTCAGGCAAGTGCAACGAGAAACAGGAGGCTGACACGGCAGAACCATAAACGAGAAAACCGCCAACCGTTGGAAGCGGCGGCGGTTTTAATTGGAAATACGAGGTCACCTTCGAATGACCTCACGTTTTCATCATCGCGCAGGACTTGTCAACGAAAAACATCGTTTTTCGTGCGTGAGAAGTTTTGCCTGCCGTTGCCTCCAAAGTGAGGGCGACATGAACGTACTGAATTTGCAGAGCGCGGCGCTGCGCGACCGCTATCTGCTGAATATCAGGAACTTGAAATCAGGGCCGGCGATCGACAGCGCGCTGAGCCGCATCTATGGCGATCTGGGCGACGCAAAGCTGAGCGAGCCCGATTGCCTTGTTCTGGTCGATTGCCTGGCCAAACACCGGGAACGGATCAGCGGACGCTACACGGCCGCCAAGCGGGTTCCACAGCTAGCGGCAGTCTGGCGCGAGGATGGCATGAGCCGCTTCAAGGAGCGGGTGCGGCCAACCATGCCGGTTCACAAAAAGCCGGAATATATGGCGCGGCGCAGGACGCTTGCCTCGTCCGGCATGGTGCCCAAGGCGCTCGCCGCGTCTTTCACCACAGGCCAGCTCGCAGTGCTGACCGTGGTCGGCCAGGAAGTCGCCAAGTTCGGCCATTGCGCCCTGCCCCAGCAGAAACTTGCCGCGCTGGCCGGCGTGTGCTGGATGACGGTTCTGCGTGCTGTGCGTCTCGCTGAGGAGCTCAAGCTTCTCGACCGGCAGACCCGCGAGCGAAGGGGCCAGAACAATCTGCCCAACATCGTGCGGATACGCTCGAAGGAATGGCGCGACTGGATCGCCAAACGCTTCCAGAAGCGCTTCAACATGCGCGAATTCATCGGAAAATTGAAGTCACAATTGCCGGGAGCGGTTTTTCCGGCGTCATATCAACATAATTGTTACCCCACGCCATCCAAGAAGATATTAGAAGGAAATCGGCTAGACGCCGATTACTCTGTTTCCCTGTTTTTTGATGGTAAAAGCGTCAGCGCCTCACCGGGATAGGTGGGAGACTGACACCGGCAGCAGCAAAACGGCTTATGAACATGGCAAGCGGGACGAGCGGCAGCGGGCGCTTGCCAGCGGCATGGGCGCGGTCAAGCGTGGACGCGAATATTCACACGAAGTGTGCAAGTGAGGGTGGCAAGCCCTGCGGCGATCAGGTATAATATGTAATCTCAATGAGGACTGCCGCGATGAGACTGGGCCAAGCGCTTTGCGCGCTGACATTTTCCTTGTTTGTGCTGCCGGACAATGCGCTTGCCGCCGGCACAGCGCTTGAACAGGATTGCGGGGCGGCCGGCGACGGTTGCGCCAGTGCGGAATATCAGGCTTACGAGATGGCCGCCGTGAAAGCCTTCACGGACTGGCCGGAGGTCGGCTACCGTACCTATGCCAGCCTGTGCGCCAAGGCCGATGCCAAGATCAAAAAGCTGTGCCTGTCCAACCCGGCAAAAGCGGCGAAACTCCTCAAACTGCCGCCAGACGAATGAGCATGAGACGTTGGCGCCCGATCCGTCAGCACCGTTTGATCAACGGGCAATGTGCCATGGCGCTGTTGCAGTCGGGCCCCGGCATTGAAGAGAACGTCACGATGCTGCGCTTTGACAGTGGAACCGGAATGTTCGTTGATCCCGTCAACAATTTGCGCTTTGAGACCAATGACAAGCGTATCCTTGGCAGGCAGCCCCTGCCCTCAGCCTATGATTGTCCGATGTTCGATGATTCACAGGCGCGCGTCCGGTTCACAAGATCGTTCAATCTTCTGATAGCCGGGGCGTCAATCCTCGGGCTTTTGGGCGGCGCGGCGCTGTACTGGAAAACCAAGGACTTTTCCGACATCCTCTTCGTCACTTCCGCGGGCGCGGCGCTCGCGCTCGGCGCCGGCGTGACCTATCATTTTGTCCGGTTCGGAGATCCATTCCAGTGAACAAAGGCTCATTCGGCGCATCTGTTTGGTTCTTAACGCTTGCTGGCGCGCTCGTGAGCCCGGCAGCCGCGCAGCAGACCGACAAGATCCTCTCCGGCTACGGATATGCGGTGGACGGCAACACACTCGCCATTGGCGCTGACTCTATCAGGATCACCGGCGTGATGGCGCCGCTTCTCAATCAGCGCGGCGAAGACCAGATCGCCCGCTCCTATCCGGCCGGCCTCTATGCGCGCGACGTGCTGGCCTCTTTCGTCGCTGAAAGACCGATTGCCTGCCGCGTCGTTCCGCAGCACTCAAAGGAAAAAGACGGTCAGGGCCGCTATTTCGGCATTTGCGCTGCCGGCCAAACGCAGGACATTGGCGCGGCTTTGGTCCAGCGCGGCTGGGCAATAGTGGACCGGTCCGGCGACACAGCCGCCTATGGAAACTACGCCGAGCTGGAATCGCTCGCGAAAGCGTCGCGTTTCGGCATTTGGCAAGGTCCGATCCAACTGCCTTGGCTTGCCGCGGATGCATCATCGCCCTCACCGTCCACAGAAGCGGAGCCCGCCCAATGAAATCACACATCGCCGCTTTGGGCTTGTTGCTTGCCAGCACGGCTGGCGCCATGGCCGAGTATGATGCCAGCGGCCGTTTGCGCTGGACATGGGATGGATCGTTCCTGCCGCCGGTTATCGCCGGCCCCGGCTTTGATTATCCGAGCCAGCGCCAGGCCAATCAATCCTTCGCCGCAGCGCGCGACGGCGGCGGAATGACAATCGACTTCGCTGCACTCAGCGGTCTCCAAGTGGTGCCAGCTGGCGTGTTTCTTTATGCCTGCAAAAATGGCGGATATGACGCATATCGCCACATTGTTCAGGACGTCGGCGATGTCGTGCATTGCGTCACATTCTTCCTGGATGAAAATGGCGGGCGGCTTTACAAGCGCACGGTCAATTTCCAAAAGCAGGACCGGGAGAGCTGGACCATGCAGCTGCCAATGACAGCGCTGCCGGGCGGCGAGGATGATAGGGTCTCAGGTGACAAGCCGACATTTTGAAGCAAACATGATACGAGGCGAGCATGGACACCAAGATTGACAAGCGGAAGGGCAGCGAATTTGGCCTTGGCGCAGACTTCGCCGACGTGCCGGCGTTTCAGATTGTGCAGGACGCAGGCTCGAAAGTGCGGGCGATCAGCGGCGCCATTGTGACGATCGAGCATGGGCCGCTGGCGGCGTCTGCCGCTCAGCATCCGTCCTGGAACGAAATCGTCGCCACGAGCATCGACTTCCAACAGCGTTTTGACGCGCTCGGCCAGGATGCAGCGCTTGCGGCGCAGCTGATCGACGAAACAAGGGCGTTCTGGACGGGAAAGCTCACGCCGCTGCAGGAGTTCTTGGCGAAGGCCCGCGCCGCTTGAGCGCCAGTTCGCGCGGCAGCTTGGAACTTGATCTTCGCTTCAGCCAAAAGCTTTACGAACGCAGCATTGTTCCGCGGTTTGGTGCCAATGGGCCGCCGTCTGAAAATCCGAAACTCGTCATTGTCGGCGGACAGCAAGGGTCGGGCAAGACAACCACGCTCAGCGCGATCAGTGACGGCCAGCTGCGCCGTGAGACCACGCAGCGCGTCACGGTCGACAACCTCATGCCGCTTGTGCCGGGTTATTCGCAGGCGGCCGCCAAGGACAGCATTGCGGCGCAAATCGCGGTTGGCGCGACGCCGGGCACCTGGGGCTGGCAGTTGATGGAGCGGGCGTTTGAACACAGGTTCAACGCGGTGATCGAGCTCGCGTCGTCGTCCGCGGTCAACATGATCGCCCTGTCGGCCAAGGAGCATGGCTACCGCGTCGAGCTCGTCGCCATGGCTGTTCAAAGGGACGTCAGCTGGACTTCTGTTGTCAGCCGCTATGAGCGCGACCTGTCCACCGACAATGCCGATGCGCGTTTCATCGCCCGAAACGATCATGATTCCACCTATCACAAATGGCCGTCCGGGCTGTTTGCGGTGGAAGCGGCGCGGATTGTTGACAGCATCGCGCTCTATGGGCGGGATGGGGCGTTGTTTTATGACAACAGGCTCGTTCAGGGCCACGACGGGAGCTCGAATTATGAACGCGCGCCAGGCGCCATGGAAACCATGATCGTTCAGCGGCACCGGCCCTTGGATGCAGAGCAGCGGAGCGCCCTGCCCGCCGCCTGGGACACGATCACCAAGAGCCCTGCTCTGGCGCGGATGCTGCCGCTGTTGATGCTGGATTTTGCCGCTGACCGCAGCGCGGTCACAGAACACGCGGAAAGCGACACCGCAAAGGTCAATCTGTTTGACGCGCGGCAGACCATTTCCAAAGAAGCAGCGTCAGCCTGGTCGCAGCGTTTCGCTGACGATATCGGCCAAGCCTATGCGGCGGACAAGGAATTGCGCGGCAATGCCGATTTCAAGAAACGGCTAAGAACGCTTGCTAGCGTGGCGGAGACCTTGACGGCATCGGCCCAGCAGCGCGCCGCTTCAAGTGAGCCACCAGAGCCTTCCCGTGCCAATAATGGCGAAACCAACGGTTCGTACAGGCCGCCCGACTCGCCCAAGAGAGGCAGATCCCGATAGCAGCCCGGGCGCTTCAAATGTCAGCGACACATAAGCTTCACCGCATGTTTGAGCTTCCATGACGGAATCGGCATAAGCTGCTCAGTGCGCGCGACACGAAGGGCGGACGAGCTTGATGGTTCGGAATGGCGGGGTGGTGATTGGCGCGTTGATCGAAAGCGTGCGCAAGCAGCGTTCAACAGAGCATGCGTTCTTCGCGTCAGGATCGAGTCAGGCCATGAGGGGCGGCCCGCAGAACGCAGTTCAATTCCCGTCTTTGAAGTGACTCCTAAACCCGCTTGAACCCAATCCAACATCGGTCCCCAAGTTTTTTCCCCGCCTTGACAGGCTCCTCGCGGCGCTGCGCTTTCAAAAAACTAGGGTCATCGATGCGCTTCACTGTGTTGCGCCCCTGCGGGTGCATTGCGTCCCGGGCAGCGGGTTTATGTTGGCGTCACGACGGGAATTAACCCGCGTATCACGGAGAAACATCATGGCTACCATCGGTCTCGTCACCAAGAAGAACAACGGCTCTTTCGAAGGCCATCTGCGCACGCTCTCGATCAACGCGCCGATCACCATCCAGCCGGTCACGCCGATCAACAACACGTCGCCCGCCTACCGCATCGTCTCCAATGGCGCAGAAGTCGGCGCCGGCTGGATCAAGAAAGCCAAGGCAAGCGGCGATCCTTACGTGTCGCTGACGTTTGAAGCGCCCGAGCTGCCCTCGAAAATCTACGCCAATCTCGGCCAGGCGGCAGGTCAGGATGACGAAGATGTCTTCGCCATCATCTGGAACAGAAAGGCTTGAAGACAAGCTGCAAGATCGGCCCCGCTCCGGCGGGGCCATTGCCTGCAAAATAGCCGCCACAAGTCCGGCACAATGAACCGCACGAAGGTCATTGCAACTTCTGCGGCGCACTTTATGGTCTGGGCAACGGCTTGCGGAGGGGCGGATGAAGTTGAACAAATTGATGATTGCCGCCTTGTCTATGGGGCTCACACTGGCTTTCACCTCGTTCGAGGCCGGGGCCAAGAACACACCATGCTCGAAGAAAAAAGGCGGCATTGTCGGCTGCACCGCCGATGGCAAATATCTTTGCCGCAACGGCACGGTCAGCCAGTCCAAGCGCCGCTGTTCCCGATGAGGTTGGCGCGGTTTTCAATGACGGCGATGCTCGCTCTATGGTGCGGCGGCGCACAGGCCGCGAACGTCCATGTCGTGGACGGCGACACGCTGGATGTAGATGGCATCCGCTACCGGCTTCACGGCATCGATGCGCCCGAGGCCGGACAGTCCTGCAATTCCAAGACCGGAAACAAATGGAAATGCGGAAAAGCCGCCATCGCCGAACTTGAGCGGCTGGTTTTAAAGGCGCAGTCGGTCGAATGCGACAACCGAGGGATCGACGAATTCAGCCGCATCCTGGCCGTCTGCCTTGCCGATGGCGTCAACACCAATGAAGCGATGATTAAGGCCGGTCTTGCATGGTCGTACCGAAAGTTCTCGCACGACTTTGATGTGACGGAAGAAGAAATTCACAAAACCAAGGCCGGAATCTGGCAGGCGCCGACGCAGGCGCCATGGGATTTCCGGCGCGAGCGCTGGGAAGTGGCGCTGCAAGTCGCGCCCGCCGGCTGCCCGATCAAGGGCAATATCTCCAAAAACGGACAGATCTACCATACGCCATGGTCGCCCTGGTATGACCGGACATCCGTGAACGAAGCCAAGGGCGAACGCTGGTTCTGCGACGAAGCGCAAGCGCTGAAAGCCGGATGGCGCGCGCCTTATTGGGGCCGGTAGCCGCCATCAAAGAAGCGCTTTCCAAACGGCGGCTTCGCGCCCCATTCTCGTCATTAAGGATCCCGGTCACAGTTCCCGAAACTTGCCGGTTACCCGCAGCGGCGGACGTCACGTCGGTGCCGCGCGCTCGTAGAGCGAGAATCCCTCGGGCAGGGTTCCAGTCCCCCAATCCATTGCGATGGCCACACTGTGGCGAGCGCGCGTCAAAGCGACGTAGAACTTCGCTCGGCTCTGTGGCTTCAAGTCCGTCGCGGGATTGGCGAGCCAAAGTCGCATCGGCTCCGTGGGCAGGATGACCACATGGTCAAAGCCTCGGCCCTTCGACTCCCCAAAGTTCATGGCGGGTGATCGGCGATCTACGCCGGGGCTGGTGATCTTGTCGCGCAGCTGCATCGGCCGAACCGTCGCCAAGTAGTGGGTGTAGTCGGTCATTTGGAGGATAAAGTCGCCAGACCCCGCCGCCGATTCTGCGTGACATTGGACACACTCACAGGCCTTGCTTGCGGGGAGTGCCGGAAACAGTCGCGACGACACCGCGCAAATAACTGCGCTGTTGCGGTGCGACCGGTTTAAGGTCGTCTCGTCGATGTCGACCGGCACCTTCTTGGAAAGCTCATTTCGCAGGAAGTCAGCGATGCCACCATCGGCGTACTTCTTGTAGCGCCGCTCATGGTGCGTAAGGTAGGTTACCTGCCGCGGATCGCCTACCATGAGCAGGCGAACGGAGCTGCGGGCGAGTTCCGCCAGGATGTCTAGATCGTAGCCCGCCAGGTCTTGTACCTCGTCGACGAAGACGTGCCGGAAGACGCGGCTGATTCGATCGATCACCGCGCCGCCGCTCTTTTCGTTGCAGCGAATCGCAAGCTTCGGGAGTTTGTCGGAATAAACCCGCCGGATCGGATCGAAATAGTGCTTGTCGATGACATCCTCGGGCCAGAAGACAGGCTTGCCCTGGCGGGTCCGGAACTTCAGGCCCGACTGGGCCACGACCAGCACCATCCCCGAGATCGGGAAATCGAATAGCCCGCCCTGAAACGGCTTAACGCCATGGGTGATCAGGAAGCTGAACCATGTCATGATCACCACGTTCGCTGGCACGTGACCGACCGACTCGAAGAACTTCTGGCGGATCTCGGCTTCGTTCGACTCGGTGTAGGTCGTGATCAAGACCCGCTCGCCTTTGATCTTCACCGCCTCGTTAACGAGGTAGGTGGTCTTGCCCGAGCCGGCGGCGGCGATGACGATCTTGTTCTCACCGATCACGGCGCGATGGCTTTCTGGATGTAGTCCGGATAGGTGATTATGGCTGTCGAATTGAAGATGGCTAGGGCGCTTACGGTCTTGTTGGCCCGCATGTGGATGCGAAGCTCGTCGTCCGTATCTGCCGACGTCCCGAGGATGGTATTCAGGGTTGCGCGACCGTTCGCCTTAAGAAGCTTTGGCTCCAACGTATTGTAGTTGTATGGCTTCTCCTTGATCACTAGGGGTCCGGTGTCTACTAAGGGATCGAAGCAAATCCTGATGGTGCTGGAGTCCTTGAAGGCGGCGTACTTCTTCTCGACGGCGGAGGTGTCCCCGTCATTATCGGTGACTACGGCGACCGGGATATTCAGGGCGTCGGCCAGTTCAAGGAAGCGCAGGAAGGCTGTGCCTACGGAGATGACGTCGATACCGTCTTGGATGGGTAGTCGGCCACCGTTGGCGTCCATATAGGCGCGCTGAACAACCAGCTCATCGGAATCGCCTTCAACAAGGATGGCCTTGGTGGCGAGCGCCAAGCGCAGGGTGTCGTAACCTGCTAGCTTCTTGAAGAAGTCGTTGGCTTCGAGTTCCGAGATGCGCACTACCTCACCGCCACGCAGCACTATGAGGTGGTCGAGTCCGAGCTTATTGGCGACGAAGCTGCTGTGCGTTGAAATGATTATCTGTTTTTGTCCATGCTGATCGGTAAGGTCAGCAATCAGCCCGTTCAGCCGCGCGTGCGACAAATGGTTCTCTGGCTCCTCCAGCAGAATCGCCGTCGCCTCGGTGGTCTTCTTGGCGCTGAGAGCTAGTTTGGTCTTGATCACACACTGTTCGCCCTTGCCGATGTATTGGAAGGGGATGAGGTCTATATAGGTCATCAGGCTGCTTTCCCAAGCGGTCTGTGACGACAAATCGACCGAGATGCTGACTGCCTTCTGACTGATTTTGGCGGACTGTGTGATCCGCTCGTTGATTAGCTTAAGGTTCGGATCCGCCACGAAAGCCTCCTTGAGCTTTCGGTGGGCTTGGGAAATGCACGCGCGCTCCTTCTCCTCTAGCACGTCGCGGATGATCCGGGAGACGTAGACGTCCGAACCGTTCTGCAGCCGAGTGCTGGAGGAATCGATCAGCGCCGACTTTATGGGGATATTTCGAGCGGTGATTCCCTTGCGTGCGAACGAACGCATGGTCGTATTGTAGTACTCAACCGGGATGGAGCTGAGCGCGCCGCCTTTTGCCAGCTCCTCATAAGACTCTCTGTAATTCTCCTCGTCGAACTCGATTTTGTAGACCACGCCGCTGCACTTGGCCTTCTCCGAATTTCCGTCCCCCTCTAACTCCGCCAGTTCGCTTGAAGCACCCGAAAAGAACAGCTCGATGGTGATCGCTGGCGGCGGGAGCGGGCATGCTGTGCCGAGGCTCTGCACGTACTTGTTCTGAGCAGCTAAGTTAAAGAGATAGCTCGTCAGGTCGTTCTTCAAGGCGCGGCCGTGCAGTAGGCCCGTCAGCGCCAGATGAATCGCCTCCAGGATTGTGGTCTTACCGGACTCGTTTGCGCCGACGATCACGTTGAGGCCCTCGTTCAGAGCGAGCGTGAAGGTCTCCTCGTAACACTTGAAGTTGGTGATCTTGACCTTGGCAATCTTCATGACCTCCCCCAAAAAACCTAACTCGTTGCCGCACATTAGACGCTGATTCGAATTGTAGGGATGGCACCACTGTAAAGTCTAGCCGTGGGTGCAATGCAACCGGTCTGGGCGCTCCGAACAGCGTTTGGCCTAACTTGGTCAGGACGGGTCTCTTGCTTTGGGCGCTGGCTTACGGCAGCTATGCCACCTTTTCGCTCCGGAATCTATCGGTCCGCTCCCGGCCCCATTGCTGCCTGCGAAATTGATGTTGACACCAATGCATTGAAAACAGTGGAAAAAATCTGCGGTAGTAAAGTTAACATGCTGTTAACTGGCGTTAACGCATATGGTTAGCAAGTCGTTAAATCGCCGCTGATCATCGTGTCCCGTCACTCAAAAATATCAGAATGGGTTCCGGTTCGAACGAAGACGATAAGATCGTGCTTTGATCCGTCATCAAGCCGGTAGACGAGCAGGAAGTCTCCACCGATATGGCATTCCCGGTGTCCTTGCCAATCACCGCCCAAGGGATGATCGAGCCATTCGGACCCAAGCGGCCCGTCATTGGCGATCAGAACCAGCATTGCTTCTTTCAGCAGGTTCATGTCGCAGCGGCCAGCCCGGGACAGCCGCTCCCAATCCTTGAGAAAGGACTTGGCATAGTCTGCGGCAAGCGGCAGTGATGCGCGCTTACTTGCCGCTGTTTTTTTCGAGGTCATTAAACAGCTCGGCTGGCGTCGCGAAACGGGCGCGGCGCGTCTTCACAATGTCGTCCGCCTCAAGCATTGCCGCACGCGTCTCTGCGTTTGGCACTTTGAGCGCGAAGGGCAATTGCTTCTCCGCGATGACGCGCAGCAAGAATACGCGCACGGCGTCAGACACCGACAGACCCATGGCGGCCAGCATCTGCGTCGCCTCTGCCTTGACCTTCTCGTCCACGCGCACGTGGACCATTGCGGATGCCGCCATGATTGTCTCCTCATCGATTTGAGATACAATGTAACGCACATGCCCGCTTGTTTCAAGGGGTCATAAGCGGGTTTCAATGTCAGCGCTTTTATCGCCCGCTGACGCACATTTTGCTTGGGAAGCAAGCCCGGTGATTTTCGCCAGGCCTGAAATGACGGGCAACAGGTTCAGGCGTTGTGCATGACTAAGTTCCAAAAGTCCATGCCGTCCGAGATCAACGGGGATGAGAGGGCGCTGCCCTCTACTCCCCCGCAAGCAGAAAATGGGGGACCGTGGCTCGCAAGGGCTGCGCCCGCACCACTCCCCCATTTTCGGCTTGCCCCCCTCTACACCCGCTGTTCCGCACGAGCTCGAAGGCAGGGGAAGACCCCTGCCCTTCGGGCATCAAGAAAAAGCGGAGAAAAAAATGTCAGAAATCATATTCGGGTATGTGCTGGACCCGCAATCAGCAACAATTGCACGCGTTGAAGTGGACCGGAATGCGGTCTTGCTGACGCTTTACCGCATCATCGGATGCGACACGGTGGACGTGGTCGAAATCGACGCCAAACATGATTTATGGGTGAATGATAATGGCTGGCTTGCCCCTTGCAAGGCGGCCATTGGGCCCGCGCCCAATGCGCAAAGGCGCTTTTTCGCCGGAACCGGCGTGGTTTTTGCCCATGATGCAGATGGCAATTGTGCTTCGCCGCACTTCACGCCGGTTCATTTTGCGGGCCTGTTTGAGGCCATTCAACCGGTCATCAGCGCGGATTTCACAGGCACGGTCACCGCAACAGTGGACGGCGTGACCCATATTCACATGCCCGCTGAATACCGCGTTCACTTGCAGCGCCAAAGCTTCTCCCCCGTCCCTTGAACCCCACAGAAAGGATTTTGCATCATGTCTCAGTCGAAGAAGATTTCTCAAAACCCAGCCGCCAGCGCCTTCAAAGTGCCACTGTCGCGGCTTCTCCCCTCCCCCAACAATGTGCGGCGCTATCAGAGCGAGGCGGGTATCGGCGAACTTGTCGCCAGCCTCGCCACCAATGGGCAGATTCAGGATATGCGGGTGCGAGAGGGCGAGAAGGGTAAGCTTTTCGTCGTTGCCGGTACGCGACGCTTGAAGGCGCTGCACACGCTGCAGAAGCTGAAACGCGGCAGCGTCAAAGGCCAGCGCGTCACAGGCAATTTCCTCGTCCGGGTCAGCTATCAGGAAGAAGACGATGACGACACGGAAGTCTCGCTCGCTGAAAACCACGCCCGTGAGAATATGCACCCCGCCGACGCCGCCGAAGCGTTTTTGGCGCTGCACGAACAGGGCCGCTCGCCCGAACAGATCGCCGACCGGTTCGGCATCAGCCATATGACCGTGCGCCGCCGCCTGAAACTTGCCAAGATCAGCCCGCAGCTCATTGCCAAGTTCCGCGCGGACCAGCTCACCTTGGAGCAGATGGAGGCGCTGGCCGTCACAGACGATCATGCGGCGCAGGAGGAAGCGGTTGAGAGCGCCACGGCTTCATGGGAGCTCAATCCGCAGAACCTTAAAAACCGGCTTACCCATGAGGCGCTGCGCGGCAATGACCGGATGGTCAAATTCATCACGTTGGACGCCTATGTGAAGGCCGGAGGCGCAGTCCTGCGTGACTTGTTCGCGTCCGAAGAGACGGTGTTTCTGACCAGCCGGTCCTTGGTCTGTGACTTGGCGGCGACAAAGATGCAGTCAGAATGTGCCGCGTTTCTGGACAAGGGTTGGAAATGGGTTGAAGGGTCTTTTGACTCACAGCCAAGCGGCTACCGGCGCATTCATCCGAAGCGCTTTGAGTTGAGCGATGATGACGCCGGGAAAATGGCGGCGCTTGAAAAAGCCTATCACGACGCCGAGGCGGGTCACCAAGACGTGGACGCCGAGGACGATAACGCCGCCGCCGCGCTCGTTGCCGCGCTTGACGCCATCGGGCGGGACATGAATGTCCTGCAGGAAACCTATATCCGCTACGATGCGGCGGAAATGGCCTGTGCAGGCGTCCTGCTTTGCCTTGATTACAATGGCAGTCTGGAGCCGCATCTCGGCATGGTGAAGCCGCAGGACGTGAACGCGCTTGTGCGCGCGCAGCAGAAGGAGCCAGAAGCAAGCAGCGATCAGGGTGATGAGGTTCGACAGCAGCAAGCACAAGATGAGCCGGTTTCGGCGTCCAGCGGGCTGTCCATGGCCGTTGTGGAGGATTTGACGGCCCTGCGCACAGTCGCGCTCGGCTTGGCCGTTTCGGAGCGTCCCGATGTGGCTTTGTGTGTTGCAGTGCATGCCCTCGCCTTGCAGGCGTTTTACAGTTCGGGCCAAAGCTATCCCCTCGTTGAAAGCGCTTGCCAAATCCGCAATGGGCGGCCGCATGTGCGCGTGTCGCAGACCGACAGCGCCAATTCAGGCGCGTTCGGGGCGCAGGAGAAGGCGTTCGCCGAGTGGAACAGCGCATTGCCCGGCAGTCAGCATGAACTTTGGGCATGGCTGTTGGAGCAGAAACAGCCACTGTTGATGAAGCTTTTCGCGTATCTGATTTCACAAAGTGTCAATGCGTGGCAGCAGCGGCACGAAGGCATTGGTCGGCAGGGCCATGCCAATGCCATTGCCGAGGCGGTCGGGTTAGACATGCACGAATGGTGGAAACCGTCCGAAGGGTTTTTCAAGCGCGTTCCGAAGAATGTGGCGGTTGATGCATTGCGCGAAAAGGGCGCAGCGGCGGCTTTGGTGAAAAGCATGGAGAAGGACAGCAAGGCCGACGCGATCATCAACGCCGTTGAATTCTTAAGCACAACCAGCTGGCTGCCCGAACCTCTGCGGTTGCAATCGGCAGGCAGCGCAGCTAAGTCAGACCAAGGCGAAGCCGAGGAGAACGGCTTTGACGATGAGGACGAGGAAGCGGCGGAGCGCGCCGCGTAATTGCCTCCGCACGGGTGAACGTCCGGTCGCCCGTCACCTGCCCGCCCTCTCACAAAAGGGGGCGGGCAATTTTCTGGGTCCAATGTCAATTCATTTGACTCGTCGTATCCTCTAAGATACGCTCAAATGATGGCGGCATTCATTTTCTCCAGCCCGTTCAAATTATGGTTCAGGGGCTTGAAGGATGAGCGCGCCAAGGCGCGGATTCTGTCGAGGATTGACCTGGCCGAACTCGGCAATTTCGGCGACAGCGAGCCGGTCGGCGAAGGCGTCTCTGAAATGCGCATCCACTACGGGCCGGGCTACCGGCTCTATTACGCAAGGCATGACGAGACCGTCTATCTTCTGCTGCTTGGCGGCGACAAATCATCGCAAAAGCGCGATATCAAGCGGGCGATTGAGATGATGCGGGATATCAGAAAGGACATCAAATGAAGGGCTTCACCAAATTCGACGCCGCTGAATTTCTCGACAATGAAGAGATCATTGCCGAATATCTTGCAGCCGCGCTTGAGGCGGACGATCCTGATCTGTTTATCACGGCCCTCGGCAATGTCGCTAAGGCGCGGGGCATGACCCAAGTTGCCGCCGCCATCGGCGTCGGACGTGAAAGCCTCTACAAGTCTTTCAAGTCAAATACGAAGCTGCGCTATGAGACGGTGCGCAAGATTCTTGACTCGTTCGGCGTCAGGCTCACCGTGGAAAAGGCGGCAGTTTCACAAAGGGCGGACGCAGCCTAAGATGACCACAGGCGACCGCCTGCAATCAGGAAGACTTGTTGCAGCCTTTTGCCATGCTGGCATTTTGCAGCGCCTGCACCTTGCCTTTTGACACGGCAATCGAGCCTTCCTTGTCGCCGCCGGTCACCGAACTCATGGGAACGCCGATGAGAAACACGCCGACCGCATCGCCGGTGGCCGCGCTGTTCTGCGCCTTGGACAGGGCCGCCAGTTTCTCGTTTTCAGCGATGACTTCCCCTGCAAGCCGTTTGCAGTCGAGATTCTGATAGGCGGCCATTGGAATATCGACCGGCACAATGGCGTCAGGCCGCTTGGCGCAGCCCGCCATGGCAACAAGGCCTAGTCCAACACATGCAATCCTGATTTTCATTTGACGCCCCCACCCCAGATTTCAACTTATGAGGTAGGCGACACTTGCCGCGAAGTCCAGAAGTGTTTTATCAGATGTTGGCAAGGGTTAGGCAAGCGCCACGTCCGCCAACCTAGACATGGCGGACAGCAAAGAACACTCGATTTTCACGCCAAAATCGCGGCATTATCAGGGATATTCCTTGAAATCTGAAAGAATATCCTTTATGGTATATCCCTATATTCTATGGAGGATATACCATGCAGGCCTATTGCAGCACATCGGGTGTGATCGACTTTTCCACACATGATGCGCCGCTTGGCGCCCTGCCCCTTGCAAGTCATCACAATGGCGACGGTCTGCGGCAGATCGTTGAAGTCATGGCGCTTCACTCGCCAGATAAACTGACGCTGCTTGTGCCCGGGTTCCCTGAAAGCGATAAAGGTGAGGAGAAGCTGCGGGCGGCGGTGCGATTTGCAAGGAAGCTGCGCGAAAGGCTGGAGACGCTGTGAGCACCGCCCTCTACATCAAGGACCCCGCCGTCAGCGCGCTGGCGGAAGAGGTGCGCAAAGCGCTGAATGCCCCGTCGAAAACCGAGGCCGTGCGCATTGCCTTGCAGTCCCAGCTCGACGGGATAAAGGCGCAGGAGCCGCTGGCAGCGCGGCTTTCGAGGATTCAGGACATGGTTGCCGAATATCCGCGCACCGGTCTTGCGGCCGACAAGGCGTTCTACGACGATCTCGGCGGTAATCTCTAATGTTCGTTGACGCGAGCGCTTTGGTGGCATTCCTTGGCCGCGAACAGGGCTTTGAGCTGATCGGATACAAGATTGAGCAGGCGGGCAAAATTTATGTTTCGCCGATTGTGGTGTGGGAAGCCGTGCTGGGGCTTGTCCGCTCCCACGCCCTGCCGTTTGAGCGGGCGGAAAGTGTGGTCAACATTTTCATGGAGGAAGTGAAGGCATCGAGCGTCGCCATTGATGCGAAAGTAGGACGGCTGGCGCTGGAGGCATCGCGGAAATATGGCAAGGGCAGGCATCCGGCGGGCTTGAACTTTGGCGACTGCTTTTCCTATGCCTGCGCCAAAGCCTTCCGGCTGCCGCTCCTATATGTCGGCGATGATTTCACAAAAACCGATTTGGCATGACTTGAGGCGGCTATGGCAGCGAAGACCAATCCGCTTGATGAAATTGCAGACGCGATCAAAGCGCTATCGGGACGCGATGGCGAGTTGGTCAATATCCGGCGCGCATTTCTGCGCGTGACCAGCCGCCTTGATCTTTCGGGGCAGGTCTTCAAGGATGTGGAGGCGTTCCAAACACAGGCAGCGCTTGTCTCGCTGGAGCTGACCATGGCGGGGGGAGCGGACATTTACGATGAACGACAGCGCTTATTTGTGTTATTTAATTCGCTTCGGGCGGACATTGCCGACGCGCTGGCCAAGCCGCTCGATTGACGGCGAAGAGACCGCCCGCCGCCCCCGTCTCTCTTTACAGTCGTCGACTTTCGCCGCTTAATGCGCTTATGTGCAACCTCTACAATGTGACCAGCAATCAACAGGCCATTCTGGACTTCACCCGAGCCTTGACGGCGGGGGTCGGGAATCAGAAACCGTCGCTGGACGTCTATCCGGACTATGCCGCGCCGATTGTCCGCGCCGCCGCCGATGGCGCGCGCGAGCTCGTCCTGGCGCGCTGGGGCATGCCCTCCCCTCCCCGCTATGGAACCGCGCCCGTCACCAACATCCGAAATGTGAAAAGCCCACATTGGCGGCGCTGGCTAGGCGTCGAAAGCCGCTGCGTCGTTCCGGCGACAAGCTTTTGCGAGTGGAGCGGCGAAAAAGGCGAAAAGCGCAAAGTCTGGTTTGCAGTCAATGACGACAAACCATTGTTTGCTTTCGCTGGAATCTGGACGCGCTGGCGCGGGGTGCGCAAGAAGTCCGAACCGGAAATGGACCACGAGATTTTCGGATTTTTGACATGCGAACCGAATGAATTGGTGCGGCCAGTCCACGCAAAGGCCATGCCGGTGATCCTGACGCGGCAGGACGAAATCGATCATTGGCTGACGTCTCCCGCCGCAGAGGCATTGCAGCTGCAAAGGCCCCTGCCCGACAATGAGTTGATCATCGTTTCAGATGCGGCCTGAAAGGAAACTGCGATGCTGCGCCCCCGATACCCGACCGACTATCCCGACCGCGTTCTTGAGTGCCAGGAAGCGCTTCAGCCCGCCTTTCAACAAGGAGTGCCGCACGATGACATGCTGGCGCTGGCGCTTGCAGCTGGCTGGACCGAGTCAGATGTGACCGCGGCGCTCGAAGAGCTGGAACGCTTTGAAATTCTCGAACTCAATGACGCGGAGCCGCAAGAGTAGATAGCGCGGAACAGGCGCAAGAGCCGCGCGAGGCTGAACGCGCCCCACACAGCGCCGTAGAGAAGCCGAGCGCGAACGCTGAATTGGAGGATCAGTAGCCTATTTTTGTCAGATAATGCTCGAGCGCCTGCGAAATGATTTCCGCTTTGGTGACGCGCTTCTCATAGACACATTTGCGGATGCGTTCATGCAGGGCTGTTGACATTTGTCCGCTATAAAATTCCTGACCTTCGCGCTGCCGGGCGCGTTGCGTGGTGCGCACTGCCAGACGCGACAGGCGCAGGACTTCGCCGGAGTCCATTGCGTCCGCCGGGGCCAGAGCCAGATTGGAAGCCGTCGCACCCCCCTGCCCTGTCATGGCGCTTTCGATGTTGGATGGCGTATCAAAATTGAGTTCGGGCTTTTTCATGTGTGTTCCCCTCACGCCGCCTTCGCCACTGCCATCGCTTCGATCAGCGGCCCGATTTTTGCCGTTGGCGTCTTTGGCTGATATCCGACAAGATCCATGACCTGCGCCGCGAAATAGCAAAGTTCAGCAATTGCCTTGTCGATGCTCTCCTGCTGTTTTTTTGTTGCGCCCTCTAACAGTAGCAATGAGGAATAGCCGTTCTGCATTTCTTTGTAGTGATTGCGCTCATAGAGCTCGGTGCGCGACAAATGGGAACCGATTTTGTCGACGACCACCTGCAAGGTTTTATAAATGTCTGTGTGGCGGACGGTCATGCTCATGCGTGTGGGAACAAGCAGATGCGGAATGAGCTTGCGCATCGCCCCACCCGTGACGAGCTGACGCATCAAGCTGTTGACCTCCATTGCGCCGCGAATTTCGGGTTTGGACATTTGCACGGGTGTGATGATGATCTGGGACTTGCAGATGCACAGGGCTGGCAATGCGGTGTCCTGCCCCGCCGTGTCGAAGATCACAACGTCAAAATTCTTTTCGGCGGCTTCAATAGCCGCTTTCATTGCGGTTTCCCGCGTTGCCGTGGCGACGGTGAGGTTGTCGCGCTGATTGTTGCTGTTGCCGCAATCATCCCACCAAACTTTCACATTCTGGCGCGGGTCGGTGTCGACCAAAAGGACACGCTCCCCGCACTCGGCGAACACGTCGGCCAGCAGCTGCGCGACTGTCGATTTTCCTGCGCCGCCCTTCGGATTAATCAGTGTAATTCCTAAAACCATCGCTGCTTCCTTTCGAATGTGTCAGGCGCGAACAATTCCCAATCGAACACTGCGCCACTACATCATTGTGCAAATCTGCCACTTACGAAAATATGTCACTGACACATATGGGTTAATGGAAAGTGAAACCATTGCCTAGCGCTTCAACGGCAGCACTTACAAAATTGTGTCAGTGCTGCCACTCGGACATTTTAAAATGCTGACATGGTTCAGTGTTGAACCGGTTCAACGTCTAAGTGATGCCACATGTGCAATTGCGTCATATACAAAATGGTCTAGTGTGGGCATTGCAAACTGTCAACTTTGCAAAGTGATGCGATGTGGTAGTGGCGTAGTGATGGAATTGCTGCTGGGACTTCTGTGTGTTTAGAGAAGCGTAAGAAGTTTGTGTTAGTTGGCAGGATAGGGATATATGTGCTACAAACATCCAAATGGCTCTGAGCGCCATTTTCTGAACCGCTCTGTGCGCGATTAAAGCAAGGCAAGTTATGGACGGCAAAGCCGACAAACGACGCGAAAAGATCATCCGGGCTCGAGTCAGCGGACGCGACCAGGACGCCTTGGCGGGCTTTGCCGCTTCGCTTGGACTTTCGGAATCAGAGGCTCTGCGCCGCCTGATCGGAGCCGCCGTTGGAGATGGCCCGGTTCTTGGCGAGGCGGACAGGGCGGAATTTTCACAAATCGCCGAGGAATTCCGCGCGATTGGCGTCAATATCAATCAGGCCGTCAGGGCCATGAACACGGGCCGTGTGCCGGACATGGCGGCTTTCAGGCTTGATATTTGCGACCTTGCGTCGGGCATGATGGCCATCAGCGAAATGCTTGTGCAGATGGGCGCGCGGTCGCGGAGCCGGGTCCGGCGCAGAGTTGCGGAGGACATGGCGCTTGTTCAATCCGTTCGCTGAGTGCCTGCCAGAGATTGGCGACGACGACATCGAAGCCGATGATTGGCTGGCAGCGCGGTCGCGATTGGCAGCGTTATTTCAGTCTAAGGCACGGCTCAGCGGCTGGGGACAGGGGGCCGCCCGCAAAGAAGCCTTGGGCGGAAAGGCGATAGTGTCAAGTTCGGGGGGCGGCGGCCCCTCCGGCGGCTGGCAGGGCGGCGGGACATCACAACAGCCTTCCGCAGCGCCGACTATAGCCAGAGCGGCATTGGCAGCGCCGGCCGCTGCACTGGGTGTTGGTTTCGGGCTTCGTGACGAAGAGATCGTCAAGCATTTTTCTGAGATTGCGGCGCGGTCGGGCAGCGCTGCTTCAAGCGCGAAGCAGCAGTTTGCAGCGCAGCGCGGCGCTGACCGTGCCGGTTCACTGCGCCGACAGCGCACGGGTTCTTTCGGCGCCAGAGCGATGATTGCGGCTGGCACGGTGACTGAGCCGTCGTCCAAGGCGGATGTGGCTTTGCCGCTTGCGGCAGGGCAGGGGGGATTGGATGCAGGGCGCAGGCAGAGTGTCTTGGACGCGGTGAGCCGCGCCAGCGCTCTTTCTTCAGGTTCGCAGGCCGCTGTTGTGAAGATGGTATCCACCGGCGGCGGGCGCGGCGCGGCCGCCGCCATGGTGACCTATAACAGCCGCGAGGCGAAAGAAGCCTTGGAACGGGAGACGGGCGAGCTCGTGCGCAGCTTGGACGAGCAAAAGGCCATGCTGGACGAATGGGAGGCGTTTTTCGACAAGCGCGAGCCGTCCAAAGACGTATTGTCGGTGAATGTTGCGTTTGACCGGCTGCTTGGCGAGGACGAAAGGCGGGCGTTCAGTGAGGCCGTCGGCGCTCACTATGCGCAGCAGCGGCTGGTTTTTGGCTTCGGCGAGGATGAACACGGCCATTCCCGGTTCGTGGCGGTTCTGTCTGTGGCCTCGGCAAAGACCGGACGTGTGAAGTCAACGCCACACGCTTTGGATCAGCTCCAACGGGATGTGGCGGAGCGCTTGGGCCAAGGCGAGATTGAAGGTCATTTTGCGTTCCGTGCGCCCTCGCATGGGGTGCGCGGGGTTGAGGAGCACTTGCGTGCTGCTTTGGAGATGGTCCCGAGCCTGCAAGGCCGTAAGGATGCTCATGTGGAGGCGGCCAACGCCGGCAGCGCTGCCATCCAATGGGAACGCTCGCTGCGCTCCTATGGGGGCCGGGACGTGATGCATCTGGTCATCAGCTCCAAAGCGGGAACCGATGAGAAGGCTTTCGTTGAAGCGGCGCGCGATTTTCTCGGCAGCCAGTTTGGAAATCACAAGTACGCTTTCGCTTTGCATGGTCCGAACGACAGTTCGGTTGACAAGCGCAGCGGCGCATCCAAAGCGACCGACCATGTTCATGTGCACGCGATGATCGTCATGAAGGGCATGGACGGGAAGCGGCTCGATCCGAACATTGCCGACTTCAAGAAATGGCGGGAAAGCATCGCGTTTCACGCGCGTGAGCATGGGATCGACATGGTAGCGACGCGGCGAGTTGAAAATGTCAACGCGCCCTCGTTCAGCAAAGCTGAGGATGAGCTGGTAAAGTCCAAGAGGGCAGCGCCCAAGACAATTGCGAAAGTTGAGGCCAAACGAAAAGGTGAGGCCGTTTATCCAAGCACGGCGCGCGGACAGGTGTCGGCCATGGCTGGGCGGCAGGCGTTGCGCCAGGTGATCGAGGACAGCCGTGCGGGCGGAAACAATTCGGTGGAGCTTGCGGCAGCCCGCTTAGCCAAGCGCCATGATGAATGTTTCAGAGGGCTTCGCGGCGAAACTTCGCGCGCTCGGCAGGACGCCAGCGGCGTTGCCGGGCTCATCAGCCGCTTACAATCTATCGTAATCATGCTACAATCAGGGAAAGAAGAGGGATATTCGATGGCACAGCAGCAAGTGGTGGCCGCGTCAGTGAATGAATTGCAGCGCACAACCGCGAAAATATCGGAATCCTTGCGGGGCGATCCAGCCCTGAAGGCCAAGTTTGACAGTAAG
This sequence comes from Rhizobiaceae bacterium, assembly GCA_049696015.1. Lineage (GTDB taxonomy): Bacteria > Pseudomonadota > Alphaproteobacteria > Rhizobiales > Rhizobiaceae > JANMEX01. Next base: position 37,460 of record JBAVTG010000048.1, read on the forward strand.
ATGCTGCCGACGCTTGAGAAGTTAAAGGCGTTCGGGGACAATTCAGTGGCGAAAGATGATTTGAGCCACGCCATAAGGGAAAGGGCGATTGAAGCCCAAGTGAATGAAAACGCAGATGCTTTCGAGCGTCAGGCGCAGGCGAAAGGCCCTACGGTCGCTGGCGCAGACAAAGCGGCTGCGGCGACATCCAACCGTGCCGAGGCGCAGGGCGCAAGGGCCAAGGCGGAAGCGACAGAGAACAGGCTTCGCACCATTGGCGTCGAGACAAGCGCCATCAAAGAAGCGGCGGCGCAGGCGGTGCAAGCCGATGAGATCCGGCCTGACATTCAACCGCCACAAAAGGCGCCGGATAATGACGGCAGCCGTAAGGGCCGAAGGAGGTAGTGATGGACTTGAACGACCATCGGGAAAATGAAGGGGGATGGGCTGACCGGCCTTTGCCTTGGCGTGTTCAACCGGGTTTTGGCGGCAGCGGTGGGGGTCGCTTTTTCCATGGGCTTGCTTGGATAATGGCTGGCGTAACTGCGCTGCTGTATTTAGCCGCACTTTTCGAAGATTGGCTGCATTCGATTTTCTAAGTGGCTTCAGCCACCTGCGCAGCAGGCTCTGCCATCAAGACCGTCAGTGTGGCGCGCGTTTCATCTATGAGGTCCAGCGTGTAGCGTTTATCTTCGACGTCGCTTGCGGCTAGGTCCGCCTCGGTTTCAGACAGGATTTCAGCGGCGGCGGCGCATTCGTTCAGGAAATCGTCGAAACTGTCTGTCCCCATGACGTCCGCCAGCCCCGAGAAAGAGTTCGCCGATTGCGCCTCGGTGGCCAATTTGACCAGTTTGTCAAAGGATTGACCGGGCAGCGCGGCTGGTGCTTCTTCAATTTGTTTCGCTGCGGCATTGCTGTTGACGGTCACATCCGCCACTGCCTCGTGCGAGGATGTTTTCACAGAAGAATTCCCAAGTCGCTTGTCGCCCCAGTTCGGAATGAATTTCTCGGCGTTCGGGAGCTGCGGGACGGCAATTTTGAGTTTGGCGGAAGCGCGGTAAAGGCGGCGATATCTGCCTGTTTTGTCCGCGAGTGTCTTTTTCACAATCAGTGGGTTGGTGTTGACGCGCATGATCAAAAGGTCGTCGCGGGGCCAAGTGTATAGATCATCTGGCCGGAACAACGGGCGGGCGATGAATTGCTCATTGCGGGTCTTGCGCGCCAATCCATTGTTCATCTGCCGGGACACTGTGTTGACGCGGTGGGTGAAGGTTCCGGCCATATGTGTGACGAGATCTACGGTTGGCTTGTCGTTGAACGCGCAGAAGATTTTGACCGCGCATGACGCCATAATTGCATCGCGGCCTTCGCGACCGAACTTTTCGTCAATTTGTGCGACGCCCTGCGAGACGAGGCAAATCCGGATATCGCGGTCACGGGCAAACGGCAGCTGATTGACGATGCTTTTGATGCGTCCCAGTTGATAAAACTCATCAATCATGAACAGGATCTTGTTCTCGTCAGGTTTTCGGTAGTCGCGGTTGACGATCGAGTTGAGCTGTTCCAGAAAAAGCTTCAGAACCGGAGCAAAAATGTCGATTTGGCCCGTGTCGATGATCAGGTAAACCGCCATCCGCTTCTTGCGGATAAGTTCGAGCGGTATGGCGTTTTTGGTCGTCATCGTCAGCGCGGCGACATTCGGGTTTTGCCAAGGCATCAAGTGCCGGTTGAGTGTCGAGGCGATGGAGCCCGCTTCCTCATCTGGGACAGCCATATACTCAATGATGCGCGCCCGGGTCCATTCGCTGATGCTCGGGTCCTGCGTCATGATCTCGCATGTTTTCTTGAAGCTTTTTGTAGCTGAAAATAAATCGACCACACCCGCCAGATGCCGGGCACCGTCGCAGGTCTGGCTTTCCTGGACATAGCCGATCATGCCGCACAGGAGCATTTGCGCTGATTGATTCCAGTGCGCTTCACGGGCATCCAAAACCGGCACGATCAAGCTTGCCAGCGCTTGAATATCGGTGATGAGCCCAGCTCCGGGCCGCAGCAAATCAAGCGGATTGTAAGTGTGGCTTTCGGCCATTCCCGGCGCCAAGAGAAAAACGGCGTCGCCTTTTTTGCGCCGGATTTTGGCCGTGCGCTCGTACAGCGTGCCTTTGAAATCGAGCGCGATGAATGTTCCTTCCCATTCAACAAGATTGGGAATCACAAAACATTCGGTTTTGCCGGAAGCGGGCGGTCCAATGACCAACAGATGCGATTGCTCATTGTCACGCACAATGATCCTGTTCACCTTGCCAAACAGGAGGCCGCTTTTCATAGCGAGACCGGCGCGGTGCAGTTCGGTAGGTCGCAACAGCTGCGCATCGCCATGATGCACAGGCGCGCGCATTTTGCTTCTGACAATTGCTACTATTGCGGCCAGCAGCGCGACGGGCAGCAAGGCGGCGGCAGCGTTCTGTACGACGAAATTTGAGTGCCAGCTGTTGAGCATGGCCGTCACGGGCCAATTGTCGATTGCGTGCCGCGCGGGGGTCAGAAGATTGTCGGAAAAAAGCACAAAAAAACTCTTGTCGTATTCATACTGGCGCGTGATGCGATACGACCTGACATCATAAGCGAGCGCATAGAACAGCGACCAGGAAATGAAGGCGCAGATGCTGGCGAAGGCGAGGAGCAGTGCGCCTTGTACGCGGCTCATCTGAACGCTTCTGCCGCGCTGAAGAATATGTCCTGCACGCCCCGGAAATCCGAATGTGTGTCAACGTCTTCCCAGCGCTTCAGTTGCACGACAATGGGTATGACGGTTTTCACATAGTCGCGGATTTCCGGCGCTTGAAGACCAGTCCGGGCTTGCAGGCCCATCAGGACAAGCTGGTGAAACGCCATATCGGTTGAATCGGCGTGAACTGTCGTGATTGAGCCGGGATGGCCGGTGTTCACCGCCCGAAAGAAGGTGAAGGCTTCTTCGGCGCGCAATTCTCCAAGGAATATGCGGTCAGGGCGCATGCGCAGCGAGGATTCCAAGAGGGTTTGAATCGAGACTTTGGACTGTCCCTGTTCGCCTTTCGAGGCCAGCATGGAGACGGTGTTGCTTTGCTGCGGCTTTAATTCGCTGACATCTTCAATCGTGATGATGCGCTCATGGCTGGGCACGAGGTCGAACAACATGTTGAGGAACGTGGTCTTGCCTGTCGAAGTGCCGCCGGAGAGCACCATCGAATATTTATTCCGGACCGCTTCCCGCAGGAAGGAAGAATAGTCTGCTGCCACCAAGCGGCCAATCAGCTGTTTGTCGATGTCAGTGATGATTGCTTTGGGCGGTAATTTCAAATCGCGGTAGCGGTGGAATGTGCGGGAGAAGGCATTGCGTTTCATATAATCATCGAGCGTCAGCTTCTGCACGACCTGTTTGCGGATCGTGATCGAGCCGCCGCGCGTGGCGGCCGGCGGCAACACGGCCTGAAAGCGCTCGCCGTTCGGCAAAGTCGCGCTCAGAAGCGGCTTTTCGGCGTTCACAGACTGTTTGGTGAAGGCGGCGACGCGCTCGGCAATGTGCCTGATATGGTTCTCGGTGAGAGCGGGAACAGCATGAAATTCCATGCTGGACGAACCAAGGCGTTCCACAAAAACAACCCCCGGGCAATTGACGCAAATTTCGACCACGTCGTCCTGGTCGAGCCAAAGCTGCAAGGGCTTCAGCGCTTCCTTGAGCGGAAAGGGCGAGCCGTTAACGACGCTGAGGGGCCCCGTCTTTTCCAAAGCTCTGCTACTTGTAGACATTCTTGGGACCGTTTTTCAGACGCTGATACTCTTCCAAGACCGGATCAAGGTAGAGCTTGGAGAAATCCAAATCCCGGCGCACCATGACAATGATCCTCTCGCCCTGGCGCACATGAATCGTCGGCGGCACATTGATGTTGGACCGCAAAGCTTCGTTTGCCATTTGCTGCAGGGATTGCGAGGCAGTCTGAGCGCCTATCTGTCTTGCATTGGTCTGGCTGGTATTGCCTTCAGTCGTTGTGGTGATAATCGCGCCGGTGATCGGGTCTACCGTCGATATGGTGACGGAGGGAATCTGCGGCGGCTGACCGAGCGCAGCAACGTATTGCGACACGCCGCCAATGACGGTCAAAAGGAACGCGCTGCCGAAGCGCTGTATTGTTTTGCGGTCAACCTTGCCGGTCATGCCGGAACGTCCCAACGCGTCAGTGCCGACCGATCCGAGCAGAACCGAAACGCCGTCCGGCGTGATAACGCGGTTCCATGCAATCAAAATGCGGGTCTGGCCTGTGGCAATGCCCGACGAATATTCGCCAATCAGGCGAGACCCTTTCGGGATCAAGATGCGTCCTCCGTCGAGTGACCAGACGTCCTGAGAGACCACGCCGCGGACATTTCCAGGAAGGTCAGAATTGATCGCGCTTTCCAAGACGCCGTGAATGATTGCGCCTTGTGTGATCATCGCGTCTGGACGGGCGAGCTTGCCGGCAATGACTGTGTCAACGCCCTGCTTGGCTTGCTGGTCGAGAAATTTCATGTTGCCGTTGCGGCTTATTTCCTGGGCTTGAGCAAAGCTTGAAGACGGATCGAGCGTTGACGCGGGAGACGGCGAAAATTCCGACCCGTCACCAATGGCATTGGTTGTTTCGGCTGACACCGGCTCAGTTGGGTTTTGCGCCCCGCCGCCGGCCGCAGCGTCGGTGCCGTCAAACGCCACCAAAGCTGACTTCAGCCGCTCTTGCCGCTCTTGTTCCTGCGCTTCCGCCAAGGCCCTCAATCTCTCAGCTTCCGCCTCCCGCAATGCCCGAAGCCGCGCGATTTCTTCGCTGTTGTCCGGAGCCGCCTCAGCCAGCGGCTCCTGCCCGACGGATAGTGGCGAAGCCGGTGGCATTGGCGCTTCCATCGGCGGAATCTGAGCCTTGATTTCAGACTGCGGCGTCTGCGGGATTGCCGGCGTGATGATCGGCGGAGGCGGTGCCACGGGGAGCTGCGGTTCAATTTTCACCACATTGTCCTGACTGGGCGCAGACGGTTCCTGCGTTCTGGGCGGCACGACCGGGGGGAGGGCGGTGGACGTGGAGAAATTCTCGCTGTCAGGGTCTGTGAGAAGTTTCGGCGCGCCGGTGTCCAGCGTGGCGAAGTAGGCGACGCCCAATCCTGCAAGTCCAAGAGCGGCCCATGCGAAAGGCGGGATTGGCCGCTTGCCAGCCGAATCTAATTTTCGATTGGCGCGAAAGTCAGTGGTGGCAGCCAGATCGGCATAGTCACGCGGTTCCAAAGCCATTTCAGTTTAACTCCGGTGTTTCGCCGGACGCATTGGCGTTGGGCGCCGATGATGGTCCGGACAATTTTTTTGGGGCGACGAAACCGTCGGCGGACGGATACGGCGACCGTCTGCCGGAACGAAGATTGAAAACGCAGGTCACTTCATTGCCGTTGCGCAGCGTCCATTGTCGCTTCACGCCGTCCACCACAATGAATTCCTGTTCGCGACGCGAGTTCACAAGTGTTTCATTGCGTTTGCCGTCGACCATAAAGATCGCGGGCGCATCGCCATTGAACTTGAAGAAAGTCTTCACGCCGTCATCAAACACAACGGCAGGCGCGGAACTGTCGCTGCCCTTGTAGGCATAATCCGTGTTCATATTGGCGATGTCGAGATTATTCAGATTGGGATTTTGCACATTCTGCTTGGCCTGAGCAAAGAGCTTGGCGTCATATTCGTCTTCCGGATAGAGAAACCGCACCTTGTAAATAGCTTCCTTTTTAGCGCCACCAACGACTGAAGCCAGGTCAAACGTGTAGATACGTTTGTTGGTGATCACGTCCATGTTGGTGTCGGCATTCTTGGCGACAGGTTTGATGAAAATCACATTTTTGGCTTTGTTCGGAACGACCTGCCAAGCGGCAGTGTCGCCGAGGGTGATCGTTTCAATGGTTTCGCCTTGGCCAAACGTGATCATCAATGCGATGCCGTAATTGGCTCTGATCTTCACCACGTCGTCGCTGTGGTAAATCACCGTGCGTATGCGCGGATCATAACTGCCGGGCTTCGGCGCGCGCTCGGCAAGCGCCGGAGCGGCAAGAAGCTGCGCTGCGATGCAGACAGCGAATAATTGTCTGATTTGCCGCATCCTAGCTTTTCCCGCCCATGACTTCATCTGCCGTAACGGTCTTTTGGTCGCGCCTGTATTCGAAGACTTGGAAGCCCAGTGGATTGTCGAAACGCCATTCGTTGCGCATTTCACCGCGGCTGTATTTGAAACGGACGATCGAGACCCATTCCGCGCGGCTGATCTGCTGATCGTCGCGCCGGACAGTGGCGAAGTTCACTTGGGCGGTGCGCTCGTTGAGGAGCGAGACTGATTTGATTTCAACATTGATCCGCGCCGTGCGGCCGAGCTTCTTTTGCTGCGCGTCGGGGTTCGCATCTGAGTAAAGCGTTTGATAATCCGTTGCCGCCAGTCCAGTGGAGAGCAGGTTGGTCAGCTGATAGTCGCGCCCAAGACCATTATAATCATAGGTTTCGCGGGCAATGATGAAGCGAACCACATTGGCCTGCGTGACGGCGGCATCCTCAGACAAGTCGCCGGGCTTCAGCGCCCGCGCGATTTCAAGATAGCCGGTGCTTTTGTCGACGGTGATGATGTAAGGTTCGTATTTCTGCAAAGGCAGAAGAAACACATAGCCTGTTGCCAGAAGCAGCGCCGTCAGCGTTGAAAAGCCGGCGATCGTCCAAGCGATGCGCGAGGAGATTATTGCGCGCCGGTAAATCTGCGATTCCCATTTAATCCCTTGCTGGTAATAATCCTGCAAGGCGGAATCCCCGTTTGCGGCGGCCTCGGCGGCCACCTTCTTTTTACCAAACATATGGCGCCCCTGTTAAGACGTTCGGTTGCTTTGCACCGCGTGGACAATGGAAGCCGCAGCGGAGCTTAAATGTTGTTCTTGGCGCAATGTGCGCGTTTCTCTATTTTGGGAATCCGCCAAGCTGGCCCGGCGGTTTTGACGGTGGGCCAGTTTTCCCTTGACAGCTGAACCAAGCCTTGCAGCGTTGTTGAACGCGGTGCGCTCGCCCATATTCATACCGATCCCGCCAGCCACCATCGCGGAAAGCGTCGGTATCTGGACGAACACCAGACAGCCGAGAAACATAAAAAATAGGAACGGGGCGATCTCGGACAGGCCAAGCGTGGCGTCGCCGGCAGTTGCGCGCAGTGATTCAACGGCGGCCGCCGACAAGCCAAGGAAAAAGCCAACAACCGCGTAGGACATGATGAGAGCTATGCCGACATAAAACAGCGCGTTGATATAGGATTTGAAGTAGCTGCGCGTCCAATCGAACACGGCGGCGAAAATGAACACCGGCGCGATGGCGAGCAGGATGTAAGCGAAGATCTTGGCCATGGCGACAATGAAAAAGGCGGAAATCACAAAGGCCATTGTGCCGACCGCTACAAAAGTGGCGAGAACCGCAGGCGCCACCGAAAACATGCCGCCCTTGGCCCATATCGTGCGCACCGCTTCCCAGCCCGCGTCCCAAGCGCGCTGCAGGCCGGCGGATGGCGTTCCGCCAGCCCCGCCAAGCGCCGCGTCGAAACCCGAAAACAGGATTGTGCCGACCTGTTCGGGAAACTTCAGAACGATGTCGTAGAAGAACGTCTGAAAGATCGGCCAGCTGGTCAGGACGGCGACAATCAGCACGATGTAGAACAATTGCTGGAACATCGCGGCAAACGAAAAATTCGCCATGCCCAGCATGCCCCTGATCCCATACCAAGCAACCGAGATTCCGAACAGAATCTTGGCGCTGACCAGCACCGGCGCGGCAAGCGCCTGATAGGCGGTCTGCACATAGCCGGAGCCTGCAGATTCAAGGCTGGTCATGACGGTTTCAATCAGCGCCATCTGAGCGTCACTTGCTCCTGTTCAGGGGTTTGAGCGGCCCGCAATCATCGCCGTCCAGCGCCGTGAAGGCGTTGGTCTGGACGGCGCGTCGAGCGGGGGCATAGGCGGAAAGAGACGGCACCGACCTGTCAGAGCAAGGCGCTTTCAGATCCTTCACCGCGCAGCCACCCAACATCGAGGCCATGCCCAACAGGGCAATTGTTATTTTATTTCGGGTCATATTCGAGGAGTTCCATTCCACCGGTTTCCTCCGCCAGCCGCTTCATCAATTTGGCCTGCTCGGCAGCGCCAAGCGCTGTGATCGCGCCAATCGCCTCATTCATGGTCTGCGCCTGTTGCAACGAGACCATGGAGTTCATGGCGACCGCGCCCTTGATGTCGGTTTCCTGGCCGATTTTGCTGCCGACGGACTGAAAGGCACTTGACCGGCTTGCGACCGCGCTTTGCGATCCGGACACAATGCCGGCGAGCGAGGTTGCCGTGTTGACAAGGCCTTCATAGCCGGCCTGGTTGGATGTTTTTTCTGTGCCTTCGGCAAAGGTTTTCAGCTCTTTCACAAACTTCATGCCGTTGATGACGGTAGCGGCGATTTGCTGGAATTCGCTCGGCAGCGATCCAAAGTTCATGCCGCCCCCGCCAAGCACATCGGAGAATTTCGGCGCTTCGCCAAACTTGAAGCCGCCACCGAGCGCTGAACCTTGAGCCTGATTGCCGTCAGTGCGGTTTCCCGTCACTGCTTCCAGGATTTCCTTGGTCTGCTCCTCAATCTTTTTGTCCGACTTCAAAATATCGTCAGTGTTCTTGGTGATCGCGCGCGTTTGCGTATGCACCCTTGAATCATACACCGGCACGTCCGCAAAGGACGCGGCTGTCATCATGCCAAACATGCCGGCGGCAGTCAGTAAGAGGGGATTGCGGTTCATTGATCGTCTCCTTTCAGTGATTAGTCGAGCAGGGATTGAATGCGCTGAATTTCCGCTTGATTGGCGGCTGCCGCGTTCGAGGCCGAGGCGCCGCCGCCGGTGAGCTCGATCCGGGCTGGTTCTGAGATTTCCGCCCATCGCCAGGTTCCATCCGCGCCAAGAATCTTCCAGCGCCGCTCCGCCGCGTCCCAGACAACTTGAACGTCGTCGGGACGGCGCACCGGTTCAGGGGTTGGCGTGTAAATGGCCGTCCCTTCCGATTCGTCGGACAGGTCCAGCGAGGCTGCAAGCATTTTGAACTGGGCAAGCAGCGCCAATGCCTCGATCACGCCATTGGTCGCATCGGCATTGAGCAAGCGGATTTTGGAATTGGTGTTCCATTCCTGCCGTTCATTGTCGAACTGACCGATATTCTCGCCTTCCTCCTGCATGCGCTGCAACCGCGTCGCCTGGTCGTCCTGCATGCTGGCCAATCCGGCAGCGCCGGACAAAAGACCGTTGCTCGCCAGCTGATCACCGGCAAAGCGGCCGCCATAGCCGTTCATGGCGTTGCCGAAATAGGGATTCCATTTCTTGGTGACGGTCTCGGCGTAATTCAGCGTCTTCGGCCACCCTTTGGGGATCGCCAGATTATTGCGCCAAACGCTTGATTCGTAACCAGCATGATAGCCGCCGGCGATATGATATTTCGAGCCGTTGGCGACCTTGGCGCCCTCGGCAAGGTAGAGACACCCGGCCATGATGTTATGGTCTTCGTTGGTGCCATTGTAGAAGCCCAAACCGTGCTCACGAAACATGCGCCTTCCGGTGGACGGCAACACCTGCATGACGCCTTCGGCGCGCTGGCCGCCGGAATGCGGCGTCGTCGGCGCCTTGCAATTCTGATTGAACCGGCTCTCCTGATAGGCGATCGACAGGCCAAAAGCGGGATCGACGCCGACGGATCTGCAGGTGTTGGCTATTTTGGACGCGACATCCGCACGCTGCTTGAGCGCGTTTTCCGGCGTGATGCGCCAAGAGCAAGACACGCCCTTGGTGCTTTGTGACGTGCCCTTCTGGGTTTTTACAGTATCGAGCCAATGATTGTTGGCGCCTGTATGTTCAGTGCGGTTGCGGCGGTCCTTGACCGGCACATCGGCATATGCCGCTAAGGGCGTCATCACTGAGGCGAGCAAGCATAGTCTTACAATGCGCTGCATATGGTCCTCCTATTCTTCGCCAGCCATGAAGGCGGGCAGCCAGGCGTCAACCTCGTGGCCAAGCGCCGCGCGCAGCCGGTCCATTTCCGCGAGACTGTCCTTGTCAGCCGACAGGACTTTCAAAATGTCAGGCATGCCCTTGAGATTGAGTCTGGCAACAACTGAATCATTGCCGTGCTTGATCAAAAACGCGCGGTCCGATTTGCTGGTCTTCAGCACCCATTCGAACTCGGCAGCGGTCAAACGGAATTTGCCGCGGTGCACGGCCTCATCGGCGTCCGGATTGGCAAAGAAAATCTTCGTCTGGGTTTGCTGAATCAGGGTGTCAGCGTCATTGGCGCTTGTCACGTCGGAACCCGATTGTGTGCCAATGCCGATCACGCCGTTGAGCTTGCGGATGGTTTTCATCTTATCGGTGATGAAAGCGCTGAAATACGGGTCTTTGAGAAACTTCCAGCCTTCGTCGATGAAATAGGCCGCAGGCGTGCCGTCTTCCTTGAGCTTCGCCTCGCAGCGATGAAAAATATACATCAGGACAGCCGTGCGGATGCGCGGCTGGTCCAGAACTTCGGTCATGTCGAAACCGATGATCCTGGGATCAGTGGAGAACGTGTCGACCGGATTGTTGAACAGCCAGCCGCGCCGTTCCGGCTCGACCCATTCGTTGAACCGGCTTGCGATATCGCCCGACTTTTTGGTCCGCGCGCCCTGCAGCAAATCATAAAAGTTGGGCAGCGTGCGGTTTTCCACATCATAGCCCATGATGCGGCTGATCGATTCGCGCACGGCGTCTTCCTCTTCCGGGCTGAGCCGTTCGCGCTTTTCCTCAAGGCACATATACTGGACGAGCGAAAACAGAAATTCGCGGTCGCGCGGGGTGTTGTCGAGCTGGAATGGATTGAACCCGGTCGGCACGCCAAGCTTTAGTGTTTCATAATAACCGCCGAGCGCGCGGATCATGATTTCGCCGCCGCGGTCCTTATCGAAAAAAGCAATGTGCGGGGCAGGGGAGACGCGTTCCAACTGCGAGATTAGAAATCCCTGCAAAACGGTCTTGCCGGTGCCGGTCGCGCCAACAATCAAGAAGTTGCCTGGCGGCCGGTCGCCGCCCTGTTCATGCAGGTTGAAGAAATAGGGTGTCAGCGAACTCGTCTCGAACAGCGATAATGGCGTCTTCCACCGAAGCTTGTTTCTCGCTCCCGATGGGTAGTTGTGGAACGATGAGAAACCACAGACTTCGAGCGAGGAAATCATCGCATTGCGGCCGACATAATCAGCATTGCCGGGCAGCTGCGCCCAGTAACAATTTTCCTGGTTTACGTCCTCGCGAACAGGAACAATGCCGACTTCCGACAGTCCCGTCGCAATCTCATCAATAGCGCGTTCCATCAAGTTGGGATCGCGCGCCAGGCACATCACCGACAAATGATGGTCGCCATAGGTGGCCGCGCCGCCCATCAGGCGGTCTTTTGCATCTCGCACACCGTCCGCGACGGCCGTGTCGCTGTCATCGCCCGCGGCCAGCTGACCGGCGCGTTTGTCGATTTCCGAGCGCGCGGCATCCCGCTCCATGACGGCAAACGACTGAGAGATGATGAATTCGCGGTTGAGCTTGAGTAACCGGTCCAACATGCCGGCCACGGCGACTGGCGGATATTCCTTGATCGACAACATGGCGGCGAACCAGCTGTCGAAGCGGCTGCGACCCTGCAGCACGAAAGCGCGGCGCTCGAAAATGGGCCGATGTGTCGGCAAAAAGCTGTCCAAACCCATCCGGGGCAGGGGCATCGGATTGTCGTGGGGGCCGTTCAGAAGCTGTGACAGGAACTCACAAATCTCGGAGTAGAAGCAGCCGTCACGTTCGACGACTGTCAGAATCTGCGCGCCATACGCGCCGAATTGCTCCTTGAACCGGCTCAGCACTTCCTTCAGGTCGCCGACGCGCTCCGTTTCGAGGTCGCTCTGGACAGATTGCCCTGCGGCGCCCCGGGTAAAGTTGATGACATTCTCGATCACGCCCATCCGCCCGCCCGCCGGCTTGCGCACAACCGTCAGATAAATTTCATTGGTGAACATCGTCCGCTCACGCAACACGTCGAAATACCGGTCGTTGACGAGTTTGGAGAAGCCGGGCTTGAATTCTCCCGCAAGGTCCGGCCGGACCTGCTTGCGGATGATGTGTGAATAGATGCACCATTGCGAGGAGTTCAGCGAGCGCAAAAACGTATTGCGCTGTTCGAGAAGGGCGTTGAGCAAGCGGTTATCCGCCGTCTGAAACGAAAAGCCGCTCATTTTGATGACGCCGATGAACTGGCCGTCCTTGGTTTTCACAATAGTGTCGGTGACATGACGGCTGTAGGGGATGTGACGCGCCGAAGGCGTCTCTTTGCGTGAGACGCCTTCGGCTTCTAGATCCCGGGCAAGCCTGTTGAAAATCATCTGACGTTCCGATTTGAGTTAAGGCGCATAGGAATTTCCGCCCCAGAACCGCACATTGCGGACGGTCCAGCCCTTTTTCAGTTTCAGGAAGACGATATCGATGAAGCGGCTGTCCCAGACTTGCAGGGCATAGCCTGCGGCATGCAGGACGACGTAGCCGAGGATGATGCGCAGATCCTCCATCATGATAAAGGCAAGACCGACGACCATGGCGCTCATCATCGCGTAGTTCAAAGGCACGCCTTTGAATGTGGTTGGCCGAGTCAGGCCAAGCACGATGGGGTAGATTTGCAGCTCAGAGTCGCGGCTATACTGGTCATATTCGGCCATGGTCAGGTGCCAGCGAAAATGTCGATGATCTGCTTGCGGCCAAATATGATTGCTGTTCCGAGCATGACCGCGCCAAACCAGAACCATGACAGCCGGTTAAACAGCGCAGCAAAGCCGGTCCCAGCCAACGCAATGCCGGCAACTGTTTTGGCAAATGTGCCGCCGATAAAAGTGTCAAATTTCGTCGCAGCCTTGTCGATGCTTTCCAAGGTCTGGGCCATTGCCGGGTGATAGAGCAGCACGCTGACTGCCAGCGCGGTGACAAAGACCGCGATCATTTTGCCCGCCTGAT